>PNNU01000106.1 GCA_013824385.1 Anaerolinea sp. | reverse complement strand
ATGCCCCACGATATTAGGGATTAATTTGCCTAGAATGATTAAGACATGATCATCCTTTGCCTTGTTCCTTCAATGAAGTAAATATCTTTGTTCATCGAAAAGACAATAAGGATTTCCCACCAATAATAACCATAGTATACAAAGGTGGAGGCTTCAAAACAGGCTTCAAAATTGCAGTTATTTTGGATGGTTTTTAGGGAATTATGTTGTATATGGAAAAGTAAGCAAAATCTGGCTTTTCGAAATTCAAGGGATTTCTTGAACATAGCATATATGGTGTTTTGAACCACATTATATGCACATATATAGGGGAAAAAAGGATTTTGGTGCATAAAAAGCATCAAATTGCACACAAAGTGCACAGAATAACTCACTTTTTTGGAGTGACATGAAGCGGGATGAATTATTACCTTTATGGAAATCCCTTTATGTTAAGTCTAAATTATTAAGGTGAGAATGACAATAAAAGTCACGATTATTATTTTTGGAGATGATTATTAACTTTTCATACTAAATTGTGTGTGGAGTTGTGCGTTTTGTGGAAGTGGTTTGATTAAGATTCATTGTACATTTCACAGCATCAAGTCGAAATATCAATTCTCGATATGGAAAACAATTAAATCATTATGGGTCCAACTCGATCAAAGTTTGGCCTTAGGTTTGAAAAATATGACATTAATCACTTGAAATTAAATGACATACATGCGATAATACCAAATGTAATACGACATTGTCGCATGTCACAATAAAAACACACTTTTGCAACGCTTTAATTCTACAGATTTTGGTACCTGATTTACAAAAAAGCATTTTCAACACAACCAAAAAGTATCCTTTTAGGTTTGTTAAAGTTTGCTAGATTCCGGTTCGATCGTTATGAAGAGCAGTCTAAATCGGTAGATTATTTGAAAAACCAGGACACAATAATGGTTGAATATGAAAATTCTGCATTAATCGTTGTAGATCTCCAAAATGATTTTGTGAGAAAAGACGCTCCCATGGAAGTCGTGGATGCGCGTACATCCCTTCGAAAAGTTGCACAATTGATAGACACTGCACGACAAAAATCCATTCCCATCATTTTCACTAAATTCATGACCGGTCCCAAAAAGACGTTGATTTGGGATTGGAGTCCACAGATTGAAGAATCTGGAGCATGCAAGCGCGGTCTCGAAAGATCCTACGCTGACATAAATGGAACACGATTATGCAGTGATGTAGTCGATGAATTAGCTCCAAAACCACAAGACTATATCATCGAAAAATATGGGTATTCAGCTTTCAAAAATACGAATCTAAAAGATATTTTATTGAGTGAGGGAATTACCTCGCTAATTGTTGTTGGTACTGTAACTCAAATATGTGTGGCTGATACAGTTCACGATGCTTTTTCTCTTGGTTACAAGGTACTGGTTGTTTCAGATCTGGTCACATCCTTTATGCCTGTTATGCAAGATGCGTTTGTAAAAAACTTTGCCATGAAATTTGGTTGGGTAGAAAAATCAGATGAAGTAATCCATTCCATTCAAAAGATTCATAGAGAGTAATAGATGACTTTATTAAGGCAGAAACTCAAATTAAATAAGAATAATGGTGTGTTTGTTATTCTCGGAATAATTCTCATTATTGCAGGTCTTTATAGTTACAGATTTGTTCAGGTTAACAATATGATGACCATGCTAAGGCAGGCATCAGCCTTGGGTATTTTAACCATTGGGCAATTATTCGTGATTGTCGGTGGTGGAGTCGATCTCTCTGTGGCAGCTACCATGCAAATGAGCATCACCATTTTTATGTATGGCTTTAATAATTTTGGTATTCCTGGTTTGATTGTTGGATTGCTCGCTGCATTATTATTTGCCGTTTTCATCGGCTGGGTCAATGGAATTGTGATCACCAAATATCACGTGCAGCCATTCTTAACCACTCTCTTTACCGGCAGCATCATCACCGGAATTCGTATGATCGTGAACGGCATCCGACCGCTGGGTAGTGTTCCTGATGTTATTCGCTTTTTCGGTAGAGATAAAACTATTGGAATTCCAAACGCGTTGATCGTATTTTTAATCATCGCCATTATTGCTTATATCGTGCTTGAAAAATCGGTTTACGGCAGAAAGCTTGTATCAGTCGGAACAAATTTTTTAGCTGCAAAATTTTCGGGTATTAAAGCAGATCTCACTGTGATTCAAAGCTATATCATCTGCAGTGTTTTAGCTTATCTGGCTTCCATTGTCCTTGCAGGATATATCGGTTTTGCAGATCAATGGATTGGAGCCGGATATAGTTTCAACAGCCTTGTGGCAGCAGTTATTGGTGGCAATTATCTGGGAGGTGGAAGAGGTTCCGTTATTGGTGTCATCGGCGGAGCACTCACAATGACAATAGTGATCAACTTTGTTACTTTACTAGGGTTATCAGCTCCATTTCAACACGTGGTTTCGGGTTGTGTACTTATTTTGTCTTTATTGATTGGTGTGATCACGACAAAAAAGTAAACACAACTCCAAAAATCGGTTGTTATAAGCAGATTTGCTTATTCAAACATAAACTATAAGGAGAAGAAAATGAAGCGAATTGTTGTGTGTTTGGTAATTGCGGTTTTCATGATTTCTGCATGTACACCAAAAGCTGCTCCAACAGCTGCCCCGGCTGTTGAAGAAACTGCCGCTCCGGTGGTTGCCACTGCTGCTGTAGAAACAGCCGCCCCGGCTGCAACTGCTGCCGCCACTGAAGAAGTCAAAATGATGACCTCATCCAAGGCGCCTAAAGAGAAATATGTTATCGGCGTTTCTTATGAAGGTCCGACAAATGACTGGGCTGCATCCATGATGTATCACCTGCAATATTCATTTGACATCAAATACAAAGACCAGGTTGAAAAGGTTTATTACGAATCTGCTGATGGTGACGCAACCAAACAGGTCAGCCAAATCGAAAATCTCCTTACCAAAAACGTTGATGCTCTCATGATTCAACCTTTGAGCGAATCCGCATTGGTAAACGTTGTCGAGAAAGCCTCTGATATGGGGATTCCCGTGATCATCTTTGGCGCCAGTGTCTTAACCGACAAATACGTGACCTATGTTGATCGTGAAAACTACAACAGCGGATATACCATCGCCAAGTGGATTAGCGAATCAATGGGCGGCAAAGGCAAAGTAGTAACCATCATGGGTGAGCCCGGAAGTGGTTTCTCTGAAAATGTTCTTCGTGGTGTTGCCGATGCACTCAAAGAGTTCCCCGGAATTGAGAATGTTGGAACTGAATATGGTGAATACTCTGCCGCTGTGACCAAACAAAAGATGGAAACCTTCCTGGCCTCCAATCCCGATATCAATGGTGTGATTGTTGATGGCGGCATGATGGGCATGGGCATCATCGAAGCCTATCAGGATGCTGGATTGGAACTGCCATATATGACAGTCGATGATTGGAATGGCTTTCAGAAGAAAGCTGTTGAAATTGGTTATACCAATTACATCAGCATTCCTGGTGGTAGCGGTACTTCAGCCATTGCCGCCGACTTGTTGTTTGAGTATTTAGCTGGAACACCAGTTCCACATGAATCTCTTGTCCCAACCAAGATTATGAGCGGATCAGAAGTTCAAGCTTTGATTCCTGCTGGTATGCCAGATTCTTATTGGGCGCTCTCCTACATCCCCGTGGAATTTGCTTCACAATACTTTAAATAGGTTTTATTGACATTGACTATCGGACAGAGAGGTTTGCCTCTCTGTCCGATAGAGGAGTAAGCGATGCAAGAACTTTTATTATCGATAAACGCAATCAATAAATCTTTCTTTGGACAAAAAGTCCTTAAAGAAATCACCTTTGATATCTATACAGGTGAAATTGTTGGACTTTTGGGAGCTAATGGTGCTGGTAAAAGCACGTTACTAAAGATCATTGGCGGCACTCAAACCGCCGATTCCGGTTTCATCTCTCTTGCGGGGAAAAAGATTGATAATAATTCTCCGCGTCAAGCATTAGAACTTGGCATGATTAGCGTTTATCAAGAGTTAAACTTGTTTTCACACCTTACAGTCGCAGAAAACTTGTTTATTGGCAGGGAAGTAAAAACAACAGTGGGGACGATCGATTGGAAAAAGACGAACCAGCTTGCACAGGAAATTCTGGATGAATACGAATTAGAAATCAAAGCAGATGTATTGGTTTCAAGCCTCAGTGTTGCAAAGCAACATATGGTTGAAATTGCCCGCGCTTTTAATGAAAACCCAAAATTGTTATTGCTTGATGAACCTACTTCAGCACTCTCAGAATCTGAGATTGCCTGGCTATTTAACAAGATCAAAAATGCTGCAAAAACTGGCACAACAATAGTGTTTGTCTCACACCGTCTTGATGAAGTCACTCAGATCTGCCAACGCAATATTATTTTACGCGATGGAAATCTTGTATTTGCTTCAATAGGATCCATGGAAAAATCGGCAGTCATCCAATATATCGTTGGACATGATGTCGTGTTGAACAAAGTATTTAATGAAAAGAACACGAATCAGATTGTTTTTGAATGTGAAAATATCACCTCGCAAAATGGTGCCCGTTGTAAAAAACTATATGTTCGTAAAGGAGAAATCCTTGGAATTGCCGGTCTTGTCGGTTCTGGACGAACAGAACTGCTGCATACTCTTTTTGGAATTGATAAAACTATCGCCGGCAAAATTAAAAAAAATGGAAAAGAAATAATTGTAAATTCACCAACCGATGCCATCAAAAATGGAATTACTCTTGTTCCTGAAGACAGAAAAGTGAGTGGTCTGTTTCTGGGCGAGAGCACCCGATTCAATATTGCTTCTACAACCTTTGATCTACGCAAAAGATTGGGACTGGTTGATGTCAAATCTGAAAAAGATGCTGTAATCAATTCTTCCAACCAGGTGATGCTCGACCCCGGTAGGTTGGATCATTTCGTGAAACAATTGAGTGGCGGCAATCAGCAGAAAGCTGTCATTGCAAAAACACTGCTTGCAAATTCAGATGTGCTTCTCTTGGATGAACCGACCCGCGGTGTTGATATTGGCGCTCGTGAAGAAATTTATAAGATCATTAAAGATCTCGCTGCAAGCGGTAAAAGCATTATTTTGGTTACTTCAGATTGGGAAGAATTAATCTACTTAAGTCATCGCGCGATGGTTATGTCTGAGATGCAGGTTGTTGGCGAAATGGAAAGTGACATTACGGAAGCTGCAATCATGCATATCGCAGATGCGTCTACCGCGAGTACGGTAAAGAAAGAAGAAAAGGCAGTAACCGGGATCAAAAGTGTCTATAATCGGCTATTTGTTAAAAATAACAATAACTTCGCCTTATTATTGGTCATTCTGATAGCATTGTTGGCCATCGGTTCGGCGATCAATCCATTTTTCAGAACATGGATTAACTACAGCAACTTATTCGGACAGTCCATGCCGTTGATCATCCTTGCGTTGGGGCAGTTGGTGGTAATAATTGCTGGCGGAATCGATCTGTCTTCCGGTGCGGTCATGGCTGCATCTTCAGTGATTGGTTTGACTATGATGGTTAAATTTGGTCAACCACCGATAATTGGAATTGCAGTAATGATCGCCTTCGGAATTCTGGTTGGTTTCTTGAACGCCCTTTTAATTCAAAAAGCCAAAGTCGATTCTTTCGTAGTGACCATCGGTATGATGCTTGTGATGGAAGGTGTAGCGTTGATCGTTTCTCCCAAACCCTTTGGCCCGTCACCTGAAATCTTCAAGACCTTGTTCAACGGGGATATATTAGGGCTACCATCAGCATTATTCTTGTTGGTTATTCTATCCATTCTCTTTACTGTGGTCTTGCGTTATACGCCATTAGGCAGAGGTTTCTTTGCTGTAGGCGAAAACAAGATCAGTGCTTTCAATGCCGGAATTGGCGTCAATAAACATGTCTATTTATCTTACATTTTCTGTTCCTTGATGTCAGTTTTTGCGGCGATCTACCTTTTAGGCCGATTTGGAGCAGCAGATCCTGTACTTGGTCCTGGGATGGAACTTCAAGCGATTGCGTGCGTATTGATCGGCGGAGCAACATTGGCAGGTGGCCGTGGAAGTATTGCTGGAACAATTTGCGGTGTGTTTGTGCTCGGGATATTAGCGAATATACTTAGTTTGATGGATATTCCCATGTGGTATCAAGAAGTGATCAGTGGAGTGATGTTGTTGGTCATCATTTCATCCTATGAAAAGATGGTAAGGCATCAAAAGAAAGTTCAAGTGCTATCTTAGGAGATACAAAATGATTATTGATTGCCACAACCACGTTTTATTAACTGGCGCCTACCCTGGAGCGGAAAAATTCATAAAAGAAATGACTTTAGGCTATTTTCGTTCCAAGGGTGTATTACCTGCAGACCGCATGCCAACAGATGATGATTGGAAAGGGATGGAATATTTGTGGGCTCCAACCCATCCTGATAAGCTATTGGCAGACCATCCAGGAGTTGACAAATGTGTCATTCTGGCAGTTGCTCCATCAGATTACACTGCATATGGCGTTAGAGGATTATTTGACCCCTTTGGTTTTACCAAGGTTCCAGGTCCTCCCAGTATTGATAAGGCAAATGACTATATTGCTGATCTTGTAAAAACTTATCCTGATAGATTTATCGGTTTTTGTGCCGTGAATCCGAAATACCGGGGTGTTAGTTCAGCAATCAAAGAATTGGATAGAGCTATTCTGGATTTGGGATTAACCGGTTTAAAACTTTATCCTGCATATGATCATTATTCACCTGATGATCGCGATCTGGCATTCCCGATCTTCAAAAGAGCAGAAGAATTACAAATACCAGTAATGATTCATCAATCTTCCACGCCAGTCATTGATGCACCTTTAAAATATGGTCGTCCGTTCCTACTTGATGATGTCGGCAGAGCGTTTCCAAACCTGAAACTATTAGCTTGTCATGCTGGTGCTCCTTGGGTGGATGAGTGTCTGGTCTTGGTCGGAAAACACCCGAATTTCTACCTGGATGTTTCATTTTTCAATAGCTTAATAAGTGAAGAAGAGATGCTTCGTTTCCTACATAAATGCAAAGCGTTTGGAGTGCCATTAGAAAAAGTATGTTGGGGAACTGACTATCCGGGTTTTGAGTTCCCAGAACAACTTCTTGCGAAGTTTCTGAATATTAATAAGCACGCAGAAAAATTGGGAGTTGCGAAAATCAGTCAAAAAGATATGGAAAATATGTTAGGCAACAATTTCCTCAATTTTATTAATAAAAATTAGAAATTTTTTTTCAATAAGATTGCGGAGTTAAAAAAACCACATTTGTTTGAGAGGAGATTTAAAATGGCAGGCAAAAGAGAAAATTATTTCAGAACCAGTGACGATGCGATCCTCTATTTTGAAGATCACGGTAAAGGAAAACCCATTGTTTTAGTTCCAGGTTTCTGCTGTTCCACCAGATTTTTTGAAAATAATATTGGTGAACTAGCAAAAACCAACCGTGTTATTACTTTTGATCCGCGCGGACAAGGCTCTTCATCTAAAGGGCTGCAAGGACATACCATCGCTCGCAACGCCCTGGATATAAAAGAATTACTTGACTATTTGGATGTGAAAGATGCAACCCTGTTGGGTTGGTCAATGTCTGGACAATTTGTGTTGAAATATCACATGCTCTTTGGTAATCACAGAATCGATTCACTTGGTTTATTGGATTGCCCACTCGGAGCCATGCACGACGAAGTCTGGAATGCCCATCATTTAAAAGGGTTTAACATGGATGGCTTCAATGGTTCTTTGCTTAAAAGTTATACTGACTACGCAGGCTATTGCGGTTATTTTGCCAAAATGATCTTTGCAGGTCATGATGATTCCAAAATCGATTTCTGTGCTACCGAATTACTGAAGACCCCTGCTTATATTTCCTTTGCCATTTACAACGATCTTGTCTTCCAAAATGGATATGAAATGCTGCCCAAGGTGTCTTTGCCTATTTTGTTCATGGGTGCAAACTCAGCAGTGACTGCCAACGGCAAAGAACTTGCCACCAAGTACTATCCTGAAAACACCAATCCAAAGGTATATAAAGAATCATATACCTTTGAAAAAGGTGGGCATGCATTCTTTTTCACATGTCCTGAAGAATTCAACACCAAAGTGGCTGCTTTCGCAAAGAAGGTTGCATCACTTTAGCAACTACTAAAAAGATTTAATCGGTTTTACTAATTCTGGTGTGATGGTTGTCGAAACGATCACCTGATAAAGTTCCATCACACCAGGTTAGCAAAGTATAAAACGGTCAAATTTGAGTGTGAAATAATGTTGACGAATTCGATGGTCTGTTTGAGGTGTACATTTATTGGAATAAGATTAAAATTATATGTTTGAATCTTTGTAATGAAGGAAATGATTTTGAAAACAAGCGATAAATCCACACCACGAAAAACAATTGGTTCAGTTCAACGTGCACTTGATATTTTAAATCTCTTTGACAAAGGACATGTTGAGCTTGGAAACGCAGAAATCGCCAAGCTTGTAGAACTACCAATAGGTACTGCATCCGGCTTGATCTATACATTGAAGGTAAATAATTACCTTGATCAAAACCCTTCAAATCGAAAATACCGGCTAGGCTTGAAACTTGCTGAAAGGGCAGCTGTTCTTCTTGATCAACTTGATCTTCGGAAAGTTGCTGCTCCTTTCCTTGAAGAAATCCGCGATTGGTGTGGTGAAAGCGTAAACCTGGCTGTTAGAGATGGAAATGAAGTGGTTTATATTGAAAGAATGTTTGGCAACCACTCACTGGGTATACGGTCAGAGTTGGGAAGACGTGGGTATCTTCATAGTACATCTCTGGGAAAAGCGATCCTTTCTTTCTTACCAGAATCTGATATTAAGAACATTTTGAATGGATATGAATATGTAGTGGTTACACCTTTTTCGATAAAAAACGAGACTCAATTGGTTACTGATCTGGCAAAAATTAAACAACGCGGGTTTGCGATTGATGAACAAGAAAACGAAATGGGTGGACGTTGTGTAGGGGCACCCATATTTGATCGAAAAGGATACCCCATTGCAGCGATCAGTATTTCTGTTCCAATTCAAAGATTCCCTATCGAAGATATTGAAAAGTATGGAAACAAATTGATCTCGATTGCTGACATGATTTCAAAGAAAATGGGACTCTCAATTTAAGCCATCAAAATATTATTCAATTGTTATCTGTTTTGAGAGTGCAACACATCAATTGTAGTTTTGTCAGGCAATAATTACCATTTATTTACATTTCTTTCATTTATCACACGATATTCAAACAACTGGTGTGATAGAGGTGTTATTTGTTGCCTGTATCTAATATCATAAAAATGATTAGTCATTATCCAAATCGAAGAATAGAAAATGCCTGTGATATGTTCACAATTTATAATCTTAAACTCAACCACTACTTAACTTTTTTATCTAGGCATTTATTTATCACTTACTTATTTGGATAGTTTAGAA
>PNNU01000105.1 GCA_013824385.1 Anaerolinea sp. | reverse complement strand
TGCCATTATGGACCTTTCCGGTCTGGGTGAGGGCGTTCACACAGTTCCCATCCAGGTGCAGGTAGGCATTCGACCGGTAGAAATACGTAGTTACTCGCCTCGATCGGCGAGTGTGGAACTGCAAACACTGGAAACACGCGAATTCGATATTCGCGTCATCAATCAGGGCTCATTGGCAGTTGGATTCCAATCCAATCCGGCAGAGTTGTCTGAGACAAGTGTCTTGGTCAGCGGCGCAAAGTCTTATATAGAGATGATCAAAGAAGTGCGGGCGGTGGTAAAACTCACCGATGTCAAAACGGATATCAATCAAACAATCACCCTGCAGGCCGTGGATGCAAATGGGTCCGCGATCAAGGATGTCAGTCTTTCACCAGATAAGATCACGGTCACTCAAAAGGTGGTTGAGCGAGGCGGTTATCGCAATGTGGTGGTTAAAGTGGTCACCAATGGGCAACCTGCAGCCGGTTTCAGGTTATCCAGCATCCCTGTTTATCCACCTACAGTGACAGTTTATTCATCTAATCCTGCTTTGATTGATGCACTGCCTGGATATATTGAAACGAACCCAATTGACCTAAGCAAAAAAGCCGAGAGCTTTGAAGAAGAAATTGGACTGAATCTGCCAGACGGGGTTCAGGTGATCGATGACCTTTCCGTTTTGGTCAGAGTCGAGATCACAGCGATCATTGGCAATCAATCCATCTCGGATGTATTGGTGGAAGCCGCAGGGTTGGACTCCTCGTTGGAAGCCACCATCCTGCCTGATAAAGTCGATATTATTGTCTCGGGTCCGTTGAATATCCTGGATTCACTTGATTTGACCAACTTAAGAGTATTGCTTGACCTTTCAGGTCAGGTTGCGGGTACTTATACCCTTGAACCGAAATACTCCTTGAATATCCCTGACATTAAGATCGAGAGTATTTCACCAACCACCTTTAAAGTAACCGTAAAATAGAGTTTTAATTCGTCTTTTATATACAAAGTCCATTTTTCCTCATTATCAGGGTAAAATTGGTATTATTAAGGATTGAGGAAACATGGCAAAACCTGTTGTAGCGCTGGTCGGTAGACCGAATGTTGGCAAGAGTACATTATTTAATCGTTTATGTGGTGAACGACTGGCTATTGTGGATGACACACCAGGCACCACTCGTGATCGTCTATTTGCTGTGGGTGAATGGAGCGGCGTCCAGTTTGATATCGTGGATACCGGGGGTATTGATCCCACTTCTGCGAGCAGTAAATCACCGCTGTCTATTGGCTCAGCGGATTTTATTGCTGAGATTAAATCTCAGGCTTTGCTGGCCATCACCGAAGCGGATGTGGTGTTGTTCCTGGTGGACGCCATCAGCGGGGTGACTCCCGCTGATTTTGAGGTGGCGCAGATTCTTCGCCAATCTCAAACCATCGTGGATGGCGTCGCCCATCCGCCTGTACTTCTGGTGGTGAACAAGGCAGACAGCTCCCGACAGCGCGATCTCGTGAATGAGTTCTATGAATTGGGTCTTGGCGATCCATGGGCCGTTTCTGCTGTTCACGGCACTGGTACTGGCGATCTACTGGATGAATTGTTGAGCAACTTCCCGGAACCGGAACCCGAAGATGAAGACGATTCGGTTAAGGTGGCCATAGTCGGCAAGCCAAACGTTGGCAAATCCAGCTTGTTGAACAAATTGGCAGGTGAAGAGCGTTCAATTGTCAGCCCGATTGCAGGCACCACGCGCGATGCGATCGATACTAAAATGATGATTGATGACATTCCTGTAACATTGATTGATACCGCAGGCATCCGTCGGCGCGGAAAGGTCGAACCGGGCGTTGAGAAGTTCAGCGTGGTGCGTTCAATGAAAGCCATTGAGCGCTGCGATGTTGCCTTGCTCTTGATCGATGCAGTGGAAGGTATTTCAGCCCAGGATACACATATTGCCGGCTACATCAAAGATGAACTGAAAAGCGCTGTGGTGGTGGTCAACAAATGGGATGCCATTGAAAAAGACAACTACACCATGGCGAAGTATTCAGAACGAATCCGCCAGGAACTCAACTTCATGGATTATGTTCCGATACTGTTCATATCTGCAAAATCAGGTCAGCGTGTAGACCAGGTGATGCCGATGGCTTTAAGAGTTCAAGAAGAGCGTCTGGCGCATGTCAGTACAGGCTCATTAAATCGAATTCTGCAAAAAGCCCAGAGCATTCATGCGCCGACCTCAAAGACCGGCACTTCCATCAAATTGTTCTATGGAACACAGGTGCGCACAAACCCGCCTACCTTTATGATTTATTGTAATAATCCGAAACTGGCACATTTCACATATTTGCGTTTCATTGAAAACCAAATCAGGTTGGAGTATCCGTTCACTGGCACCCCTATTCGATTGGTGATGAAACCTCGACATGAATAACGATCATCAGGCAGGAAACATGGACGATTCAAACTATCAACCTGTAGAACAAGTCGAACTCCAAGCCGAGAAAAAGGTGCCTTTTTGGCAGTCACTTCCGGGCGAGGTGCTCCAAACCCTGATCCTGGCGATCATACTCTATTTCGCCATCGATTCAGTCTTCGAACGTGTCATGGTACAAAACATCAGTATGCAACCCACACTCTATGAAGGTAATCTGATTGTGGTGAACAAGCTGGCTTATAAATTAGGTAAATTACATACGGGTGATATCGTTATTTTTCATAACCCTAATTTCCTCGAGGAAGATTACATCAAACGGCTAATTGGCACTCCCGGCGATGTGGTCAGCGTGAAGGGTGGAGTGGTCAGTGTCAATGGCACGGCCTTGGTGGAACCTTACATTGCGGCGCCGCCATACTATGAAGATACCTGGACGGTTCCCGCGGATTCAGTTTTTGTATTGGGAGATAATCGCAATAATTCTTCCGATTCACACAGTTGGGGTTTTGTACCTGTAATAGATATGGTTGGTAAAGCTTTGGTGGTTTACTGGCCGCCGCAAGCTGCGAAAGTATTATCACACCCTGATTATGGATCATCTGTAAAGTAGTTTGCTAATTTGATGGATTTTCAAACATTCAAAAATGTGATACCCTTGTGGAAAGCAGCAGAAAAAAAGTAGAGACAATTTAGATTAAATGACAGACCTAAACGAGATTCTTCCAGAACCAGTTTTTCCATGTGCAGAGTGTCAGGCTGGACACATGCATAGGGATTATGTTGCCTATTTCACTTATTTAGGGGATGAATTAATTTCGGTTCCTGACTTTCCGGCATGGGTATGTGATATTTGCGGACGCTGCGAGTACGATGAAAATGCTCTGACCCGCTTAACCTTGCTTCTCAGCCCGAATGCTGGCAAGACCATTACACCCTCACGCATCATGCCCAACCGCACCAGACCAAAGACCAAGACACAGCGTCCTTCTTCACCAGAATAAATCAAAACCTCCCAGTCGGGAGGTTTTTTATGAATTATTGTTGAGGTTTGGGCGGCTGCCAGGACGGTTCTTTATCTGTGCTGGGCAGTTGCGACAAGTTAGTCAGGTTTCCTCCGGTGGCATCCATGATGTATATCTCAGCGTCGCCATCTCGCTCGGATGTGAACAAAACCCATTTATTATCTGAAGACCAGCAGGGAGAATAATCCATGCCTGTATCTGTTAATTGTGTTGACGTGCGTCCGCGATCTGTGTAAACAGCAGTGAAAATATTGGTCTTGCCTCCAAACTCATGTGTGTAAGCGAGCATGCTGCCATCAAAACTGAATGCAGGCTCTGTTACATTGCCCAACCGGCCTTCATTCGAAGTTCGATCAAATTTTTGAAAATCTTGGGGTACTCTGGGGTCTTTCTTCACAATATTGAACAACGAAATCATCTGCAGTACGTGAAGCTCTCCGGTTGAGAAAGTATAAAACAGCCAGTCGCCGTTGGGAGACCATGTTGCATAGGTGTCAGAGAACCCAAGAATACTTAGCAATTCTTGTTTCGACCCATCAGGATTCATCACTACCAATTGAGGAGTTTTGTCTTCTCGATAGTAACTGGTAAAGGCGATGTATTTATTGTTTCGTGACCAGGCTGCATATCGATCATCACCGGGTCTGAGGCTTATATCAACGGGTTCTTGATCTGGTTGGGTGAGGTCAAGCATCCAGATATCGTCTGCGAATGCAGATCCATTAGCGGACATTTGTGTGCTCCAACCAGAGTAGATGATCTTGCTGCCATCAGGCGACCAGGAGGGGTTGGATTTGTTATCCGGGCTGAAAGTAAGCTGCTTCATGTTTGCGGTCACCGGCTTATTATTGGAGTCAAAACCGATATCCATGCTCCAAACCTGTAGGTAGCCGTCTGCCTGGCGGTCGCTGATGAAGACGACTTTTCCGATATTACGAAGCTTGTCGAAGGCAGCGGCGTCCAACGTGGGGGTTATAGTTTCGGTTGGAGGAACCGTTTCAAGAGTGGCAGTGGCCGTTACCAAAGCCTCAGTTGTATTTGTAGGCACAATGACTTGTTGTACCTGAAGCGTGGCAGTAGGTGAAACAACGGCTGGTTTGCCTATGATCCCCACGGCTTTGAGGGCAAAGAACCCGCCGATGACGACTCCCACAAAAGCAAGCAGTCCGAGAATTAGCCATACTGGGGAGGATTTTTTTCGAACCTGTTCTGCTGTGCCTGCACCTGGTTGGTTGAAGGGCGTTTGTACTGGAGGCGGCGCTGGTGTTCGGCTGGCCATTACCGTCTTTTGCGCGGCTTCCGTTTCAGGGCGGGCATGAGGGTTGGTGAGTGCTTCTACAAAACCGGCTACAGTTGCAAAGCGCGCTTCCGGTTTGATCGAGAGGGCTTTATCAATAGCGGCGGCAAAATGCGCAGGGATGCTCGCATTGATTCTGTTTAAAGTGATGTATTCTTCTTCCCCCATTAAACGGCGCGCGCTGTCCGCCGGGGGTTTGCCGGCGAACAAATAGTAAATAGTGGAAGCCAGGCTAAATTGATCGGAATATGGTCCGGTACGCATGCCGCTGACCTGTTCGGGGGGTGCGAAACCGGGTGAAAAAGCCCAGGCGCCCGTTTGGGTTTCCTGTGAAGCATCCCCGGTTTTTGCGATACCAAAATCAACCAGCACTACTTCTCCAGAAGGTGTCAACTTAATATTGGCAGGTTTAATATCACGGTGATAAATGGGGATTTCTTGATTGTGTAAATAAGTAAGTGCATTGCCAAGATCAATTGCCCATTTGTTTATTTGAGCAAAGGTGAATTGTTTTTTGCTTTCTACCAGCTCTTTGAGATTTTCACCCGGGATGAAATCCATCACCAGGTACTGGCTGTCGTTTTCGGTAAAATAATCGATCACGCGCGGTAAGTTGGCATGCTTGAGCGAAGCAAGCAGACGGGCTTCGCGAATGAACTGGGCGGAGGTGTGCTGTGAAAGGTTGTGGTTGGCTTTAACCGCCACTTTTGTATCCAATGTTTCATCCATGGCCAGGTAGACTTCTCCCATGCCCCCCTTACCAAGTTGTTCCATTACCATGTATCTGGATTTTAAAAGCATTCCCGGTTCCATAGCTGTCATAAAGTCACCCTGTCAATATTAATGGTTTTTAAAACTCATGCAACGTTCAATGGATTAATCTTATAACAATCTCTTGAATAATTCAAGAAAAGCACCTTTCAATAATAATAACAGGCATCTTTGAAATAATACCTGTTTGATATTGGTGCTTAATTCAGTCTATGGTCTATGGGGCCAGTAGATTCGCGGATCACCAGCCGTGTAGGCAATATTATCTGTTCTGGAGGAAGTTCTGGCGCTTGAATGCGTTTGAGGAGCTGTTTGACTGCCAGCTCACCGATTTTATCTTTGTCTTGATGGATGGTGGTCAGTCGGGGAGTGGTATACGAGGCTAATGCGATATCATCAAATCCGATAATTGAAAGGTCGCCCGGTATAGTGAGTCCCAGGTCATATGCTGCACGCATGGCGCCGATGGCCAGCAAATCAGAATAAGTAAAAATCGCCGTGGGAGGCTGCGCCAACTTCATCAAGTTGAGGCATCGCTGGTAACCCTCTTCAATTCCGTAATCAGTATTTACCAGGTAATCCGGCAAAATGGAAAGTCCTGCTTCGAGTAAAGCCTCTTCATAACCAAGCCGCCTCTTGGAGGCGGTGTGTTTGTCGTTGGTGTAACCAGATATGCAGGCGATGCTCTTGTGCCCCAGTTTGATCAGGTATTGGACGGCTTCTTTGCTGATCTCGAAATCGTTGATCTGGATGGTATCGCAGGAACAATCCATGTCATTGATGTGCAGTACTACACAAGGGCAATTTATGTTTTTCAAGAGCGTATAATATTCATCATCCACTTCTGGTGAATTGATGATCAGGCCGTCTATGTTTTGATTGATCCAGTGGTTTAGATCACTTTCTTTCTTTTGATCATCGTGCAGGGGGTGACGCAGCAGCACGTTGTACCCGGCATTATATGCAGTAGTTTCAAGGCTGCTTAGAATTTCAGCAAAATAATCATCCACTGTGTAATAGTTGAGTACGCCAATCAGGCGGCTATGCCCTGTCTTAAGGCTGCGTGCTTGTTGGTTGGGTTGAAAATGCATTTCCTGGATTGCTGCTTCCACTCTGGTAATTGTATCCGGGTTGACCTTGCGGGTCTTGTTGATCACGTGTGAAACAGTTGCGGTGGATACCCCAGCCAGTTTTGCTACATCCATAATATTCGCCATGGGTCTGTTCCTTTAGACTGCTTGAATAATATGTTCTTCAACCAGTGGTGCTTTATGGAAGAAGGATGTTTCACCGCGATAAAAACGTATCGTGTTTATGATACACCGAAGAGCCTCATCAGAGAACATGCCTATGAAGAGTCCGTAGATGCCTAGCCCAACCGGAAACATCAGAATGTATGAAAGTGTCAGCAGAAAGACAATGCCAAAGATTTGAGTGACCAGCATCCACATGGTATCGCCGTATCCGCGGATACCGTTGCCGCTGATGATATTTACTGCGCGCGGCATCATGGTGAAGGCGGTGATGATTAACAGTGGTGTAGCCTCATTGATCAGGTGAATATCGGGGGTGAAGATGGAGAGAATGAGTTTAGGTATCACGATAAATGATGCAGTAAAAAGGATGCAGCTGCAGATGGAATAGAATGTTCCAATTAAACCGGATTCACGAGCCGCGACGAGATCCCGGGCACCGGTCCGCTGACCCACCAGGGTGGTAACTGCACGTGCGATGCCTATATAAAAGAAACAGGGCGTGATCTCAATCTGATAAACCAGGCGGTAGATACCCACGGCTTCTGCGCTCAGCAGGTTCAAGAAGTAGGCCAGTACCAGGTTGCCAAAATTCCATAACATCTCTTCGAGAGATGCGGGCAAAGCTGTTTTTAGCAATTTAATATAAGGTTTGATGGGAGCCAGGAAGATTGCCTTCAAACTGACTGTGAAAGGCATGGTTTTGCTCTTGGTGAAGATCAAAATCATGATCATGGTAGAGATGAAACCCGAGGTGGTGGAGGCTATACCCGCACCCGCCACACCCATTTCAGGGAATCCAAAGTGGCCAAAAATAAAGATGTAATCCAGAACGATATGCAATATGCTGCGAAAGATTCCCGCGAACATTTCAGGTTGAGTGTTGCCGGTGCCCTGAAAGATGGCATTGACCGATGTGCTGGCGCCCATATAAAGCAGCTCAATGCTGACAAAAGTAATGTATTGCAGGCTGAGAGTCAGAATGGGTTCTTGAACACCCATCAGGGTAAACACTTTTTTGGCAAAGAAGAACCAGAATGCAAATCCCACCCACGAAAGCACGGTATTGTATTTAAGGGCGACGTTGCCAACGGTGCGGGCTTCGTCAGGTTTATTGGCGCCTAAATGCTGTGAAACCAGCACGACCACACCAGTGCCCAGTGCCCAAATAAATGAAATGGTAACCATGTACGGGAAGAACACATTTCCAACGGCTGACAGGATGTCAGATCCGGTGAGCGCGGTGCCGTTAATGGTCGTGGTGTATCGAGCCAGAAACGCAGTATCGATCAACATTTGAACTTGCATGATGATGCCGCTGAGAGCAATGGGCAAGGCGATACGGAACATCTGTTTTGAAAAAGGTTTGAAGTTAGGTGATTTGAAGAGCTTCATTTGAAATCCTTTGTTAATCGATTGCGTAAACGTTTACGTAATCGATTAAATCGTTATTTTTTCAGTTTGTCAAGATTATCGACTGATTTTCGACATGTTCTCATCCGCGCATCAGATGTGTGGCGGCTTCATCGGGTACAATTGGACTATTCCTGTAGAAGAAGGTCGCCATGAAGAATCAAACCCAACCAAAGCTTACTTTTATTCAATTCATCAAAAGCCAGTTTGGGCCGATTCATATTACCTGGAAAACCTTTCAAGATTACTCACTTCTATTGGCTGGAGCGCTGATTCAGGCATTCTCCATGCGCATGTTTTTGGTTCCCGGGTTGCTGGTCAGCGGTGGCATCAGCGGCGCGGCACAGATTATTAACCATTACGTGACATTTCCTCTGGGTGTAATGATCTTCATCGGCAACGTACCGCTTTTTGTGTTGGGTTGGCGCTTTTTAGGCGGATCGCGTTTCGCCATCCGCACAGCATTCGCGGTGACCAGTTTCTCCATATTGACGGACGTGCTGGGTCTGTTCCTCCCTGCCAGTGGCATCACCAATGACAGTGTATTGAACGCTCTCTTTGGCGGCGTAACACTCGGTATTGGCCTGGGGTTGGTCTATCTTGGCCAGGGCACCAGCGGCGGCTCGGATATTTTGGGAAGAATCCTCAATCATCGTTTTGGTATATCCATATCACAAGCCTACTTGATTACAGATACCATTGTGGTATTGGCAGGTGGTTTTGCATTTTCATGGCCCAACGCACTCTATGGTCTTGTGGTCATCTACGTCAGCGGCATCGCTGCGGAAATGGTCTCTGAAGGTTCCAGCATCTTCCGTACGGTCATGATTATCACCAGCGAATCAGAACAGGTGCGCAAAGTAATCCTTGAAGTATTGGAGCGGGGGGTCACCATCCTGTCTGGTACCGGTGGGTTCACCGGCAAAGACAGACCTGTATTGTATACCGTGGTCACCAGGGCAGAAGTAAACCAATTGAAGCAATTGGTTAAAGAAATAGACCCCTGTGCTTTCGTGGTTGTTGGTATTGCCCATGAAGCACTGGGGGAAGGTTTTAAACCCTTAAAATAATTACTTTAGGAAATGCAGCATGGCGCCTGTTACCAACCCGATCTGACCGAGATGGTAAGTGAGGTGCACAAAACTCTGTCCGTGTTTGACTTTGACCACAAAGCGGTCATACCCTAAAAGTGTATCTGAAACATAAAAGAGCACAGCGCCGCAAGCGCAAAAAACTGCCGGTAACAGACTCCATTCTGCGCGGAAGAAGGTTACCAGTGCAGATAATACCATTAACGTAAGAGTAAGTCCGTAGAACACTACGGCAGTAAG
>PNNU01000104.1 GCA_013824385.1 Anaerolinea sp. | reverse complement strand
TTCACCGGCGCATGGCTTTCGTACCGGATGTACCGCGTTTCTACACTGAATTGACCGCCTGGGAACATCTTGAATTCATAGCTTCTGCAAACAACCTTGATAAAAAAGAAATTGAAATAAAGGGTAAAAAGAGCTTCGAAGACCTCGGTTTGTGGGAGGCGCGCAGCCTTTTTCCGCACAACTATTCCAGAGGCATGCGCCTAAAACTGGGTCTGGCAATGGCGTTCATTCGCCCGTTTGAAGTGCTGCTGCTCGATGAACCCACCTCCGCCCTAGACGTTGAGAGTGTTGACCTGCTGATTGACCTTCTGCGCGGATTTCGGGGAAATGGCAAGACCATTCTGCTTTCAACCCACGATCAGCGGCTGATTGAATCGCTATCTGACCGTCAGTTTTTCATTGCCAATGGCGCCATCAAGGAAGCCTGAGTTGAAAGCAATCCATTGGCTTCGTTCCAGGCAGGAAGAAAATGAGCTGGGTTATTGGCTTTCGTTTGCCGCCTATGATCAAAAAGACCGCTCGTTCATTAATAAAGCTTATTTGCTTTATCTGGTGATCTTCCTCTTCATCTGGTTGATGATGATGCTCTTCTTCTTCGCCAAATATGGTGGAATGGTATTGTCCCTTCTCAATCCAGGTCAAGGCACGGCTACTACCATAACCATTGAATGGGTCGTTTTAGCCTGTTGGAACTTATTCGGTCTTTTTCAATCTGCCAGAAGAAGCCCCATTGTGTTTTCCGAAACAGATAAGGCACTCTTATGCCAAACCCCGATCAGCCGCCGCATGCTCGTCTTGCGCTGGTTGTGGATGCCCTGGCTTAAAAACGCTCTACCCTTCTGGCTCATGGCGCTCGTCCTCGGTTTTTCCACTGCAGAACTGAATTTCGTCGGCGCGGATCCTTCCAACGCAATTTTTAGCTACGTGGGATTTGGTATAAGAGCTTTGATTCATATCATTCCGATCCATTTTTCCATGTATATATTTCAATGGATTATAGGTGTGCTTCGCCTTCGCAAGAACGATCAAAGAAATTGGATCATATATCCAGCAGTTGCCCTTGGGTTGATTACTTTAGCTCTTGCTTTCTTCACCAACTCCAAATTAAAAGGTTTTTCACCCCTGAATATTGCCATGACTTCAGATTATATTAATGGGGATGGCTCGTCACCGCTGCTTTTTGGAATTGGTATAGCCCTGTTCCTGCTGGGTATTCTGTTTTGGCTCTCGCACCATATCAACTTGAACCGTGCTGCACAAGAGACATCTGAAATCGAGTTAATGACTACCGCTACGAGATATGGTTTTACTGATCTCGTCGAACAGCACCGTTTACAAAACAGGTTGACCAGCAAACGAAAAATCTCCCTGGGTCGGAGGCACAAAGGTGATGCAGTGTTCCTTTGGAAGAACCAACTTCAACAGCTCCGCGGATTTAGTTGGAAGCAGTTATTTCCTTTATTAACCATTTTTAGCATCACTATGGGTCTACCATTGGTCCCAGGTTTTATGAGCAAACTATTGGCTCTTTTCTTTTTGGTGATGCAAATTGGCCCATTGTTGACACCGCGCTTGCGCAGTGACCTAGCCTGTTGGCCAATCCTGCAGCAGCTTCCTATTCGCAAACCAAAGCTATTGATCTACGATCTCTTGCCCAACTTGCTTCTCCTGTTTGTCATTTGCCTTTTAGGTTTGGGTGTTTCAGCAATAATTACACATGCTTTCGCATTCAATTTCTTGCTCGTATTGCCAGGTCTTCTCGCAACTATTGGCTTTACGGCGGCCATTGATATTTTTCGCAAGTCAAAAAGCGACCTTTTGATAAACGGTAACGTGCCCACGGTTGGAACCCAGGGAGTCATCCTTGGCTTAATTGGAACCATAATTCCGGTATGGGTGCTGACCACCTTCAATAACCCGGCAGGCTTTCTTCTTTCAACTTCCATCAGCCTGGCCATTTCCTGGGTTTGTTATAAATTTGCCATCTTTTCTTTCAAGAATATAAAATCGTAAACGCTTGTTTGATAAATATTTACTCCGCTGACAGGAATTGTGGAGCCTTTGTTATTGAAAGGAACATTTAGTTACTTCATCTCGACTTCAATTTTCATCTGCTTTAAGAAAGCTATCGTTATGTTATATAAAAACCCAATTCAAATTGAAATTGGGTTTTTTGTTTTATCAATCTTGAATCCAAAAGAATTCTTTATTTAATAGACCAACTTAAACCTAATTCTTCTAGTTTTTGTAAAGAAGGTACTCCCTCTTTGGACCATCCCATAAGTTCATAATGCAAATCAATAGCTTTTTCAAGCTTTTCCGAATCCACTGCCACTCCGCTTGTTGGGCCTGAACCTTTCAATGGCACAAAGAATTTTTCGGGTAATTTGTCGTCTTTACGTGAGAAGCCTTCTCTAATATTAAATATCCTCATCATATCAATACGACGCTCACCTAATTTCATTAATTCTTCAATAGTTACATCCCACCCGGTGCATCCTTTAACCAAATCAATTGTTTCGGCAGGTCCAAACAAGGTCCAGGCTGGGCCAAAAACAAATTGACAGAGGGTCAGGCTATCGAGCATACTATAGAACGTGTGAGTCAGGCTTGCAAACTTCACCTTTTCAGGTCCAAAATCTCCAGCTTCAGGTGGATTATTTAAACCGAGCAAAGCTAATCGTTCAAAGTAAATGTCCGCACCGCCCATTTCATACATCCAGTCATGTTCACTGGATTGATGGTCTGCACCAAATGCATTAACTGCATAGATGAGTGCAAGTGATTTTTTGGCTTGCGGCATATGAGCGGGAGCTTCCTCGTTCTTTACTGTTATAAGAAGTTTTTTGGCGTCTCCTCCCCATATTTCGGCAGCCCGTGCAGAACCAAGAGAAAGTGTGATTCCCAGCGGAGTTGATTTCTTGACAATTTGGTCAAGTACCTCAAGCATTGCAGCTTTGTTTCCAAATTTCAGCTCAATTCCACCTGTTTCTTTATTGGTGATTATTCCTTTTTCATAACATTCCATGGCAAAAGCAATGGTCGCACCACAAGAAATGGTATCAACACCATAATCATTGCAAACTTGATTTGCATAACAAATTGCCTCAAGATCAGATATTCCGCAATAAGAACCAAAGGTACCAATTGTTTCATATTCAGGACCCCCAAATGATGGGTCGACTTTGTAACCATCTTTTTCAGCTTCAACTACTCGTTTGCATCTTACCGAACAAGCAAAACAAGTATCCGTTTTCTTTAAGACGGTCTCTGTCATTGTTTCTCCAGAGATCTTGGAGGCTTCCTCAAATTGGCCTTCAGTGTAGTTTCTGGTCGGTAGAGTGCCTGCATCATTTTGATAAGCAACAACAGAAGCTGTGCCATGCTTTGCCAAACCATCGACATCAGGGTTCTCGCTAACATCGTGCGCCCCTTGTTTAGCAAGAGAAGTTAATAATGCTGGATTTGCTACGGTAACCTTTTTTGTTCCTCTAACAGCAATAGCCTTTAAATTCTTACTGGCCATTACTGCGCCCATTCCTGTTCGCCCGTTATTTCGGTTAACCATATTAACGATACTTGAAAATAAAACACCCTTCTCGGCTGCGGGACCTATTTGAGCAATCTGAACTTTCGCGTCATCGAGTTCTGTTTTCAGTGAAGCATCTACATCTTTAGTAGTCTTTCCCCAAAGATGTGAAGCATCGCGGATTTCGACTTTGCCATCATTAATCCACAAGTAAACTGGAGTTGGGGATTTACCGCGAATTACAATGCCATCGAACCCGGCAAATTTTAATTCAGCAGGAAAAAATCCTCCAGCCTGAGAATCGCCAATACCCTCCGTCATCGGAGATTTTGCATTGACATTGATCCGACTTTGACCTGGTACTGCAGCTCCAGTTGTTACTGAGCACATAAAAGTTAAAATATTCGCGGGAGAAAGGGGATCCGTTTTCGCAGGAATTTCCTTAAGGATGTAAAACAAACCCATTGCCCCCCCACCCATATAAGTTCTATAAAAATCCTCAGGAGGGTTTTCAATTTCTATTTTTTTAGTGAAAAGATCAACGTGAAGAATTGAACCTGTGTATCCAAAAGACATTTTTTCCTCCTCAAAGCGGCCATAATTAATCAGGGTTAATTTTATTGTACAATAATGAGAGGAGTTAAGGCAAACTATTTAAACCATGAAAATAAAAGTTATGATTTTAGGGTCAACAAGAACTTACACGAATGAAGAAAAGTTCTTCATTGAACTTGATCCTTTGTCAACGGTGAATGATGTTATTCAAAAGATAGTTGAATTAGAACCCAATTTACAAAAAGTTATGAAATATCTGTCCATTTCAGTTAACAACACTCTTGTCGCACGAAACCATCAGATTTCTGACAATGATGAGATTGCAATTTTTTCCCGCCCAGGTGGAGGATGATGTAATTTAATTTGGAGCTTGATTTTTCAGCCTCTTTTAAGAAACCGACATTATCCCTGACCCTCCAAGATTCCGAAGTAGAGTTTACCAAAGTCACAGAATCCATTCAAAAAGCTCTATACCAAATTCCTGTCATTTAAACCGAAATTTAACTCTGCGACTTGAAAAAAGGATTTTTTCTGACGGAAAAATCAATCCAGGGAAACACAGTGAAATTATTTAAAAGAAAGATCGAAATTCAATGCTGAACTACGCGTTATCCAACTCTTCCCAGCGTTGGTAAGCCTGACCCAATTCTTCTTCTATTTCCTTTAACCGGTTAGCGGTCTTTGCGATATCATCCGCCTCCCCCTGATAAAACGAGGCTTCCGCCATCTTCTTACCAATTTCAGCTTGTTCTTCTTCCAGTGTTTCTATACGCCCTGGCAATTCCGCCAGTTCCTGCTTCTGTGCTTCAAGCGCTTTCTGTTCTTTGTAGCTCAATTTGCGGTTCGGATCAAGCGGCGTTTCAGCTTTCGGGCTTTCTGCAGCAGCCTTGCCCTGTTTCGCCGTTGGAGTGGGTTTTAATGCGGCCAGGCTTTGTCTGATCCAGTCATCGTAGCCGCCGACGTACTCAACAGCGTTGCCCTGACCGTCCAGGGCGATGGTGCTGGTGACCAGGTTGTTCAGGAACTCGCGGTCGTGGCTGACCAACAGAAGTGTGCCGGAGTAATCCAATAGCAGGTCTTCCAGAATTTCCAGCGTGTCAATATCCAGATCATTGGTAGGTTCGTCCATGATCAGCAGGTTGGTCGATTTCGCAAATAAACGCGCCAGCAGCAGCCGGTTACGCTCCCCGCCGGATAAAGCAGTGATAGGCGCCTGCACGCGCTCTTTGGTAAACAAAAAGTCTTCCATGTACCCCATCAGGTTGCGGCTTCGGCCGTTGATCATGATGGTGTCGCGTCCCTGGCCCACATTATCCAGCACCGATTTGGATTCATCGAGTTGCGAACGCAGTTGATCAAAATAGGCGACTTCAAGATTGGTACCCAGTTCAACGATGCCCTTGTTGGGGGTGAGTTCCCCCATCAACAGACGCATTAATGTGGTCTTGCCTGAACCGTTCGGCCCAATGATGCCCACCTTGTCACCGCGTTGGATGATGGTGGAAAAATTCTTGATGATCGGTTTTTCGCCGTAGGAATAGGTCAGGTTTTCCGCTTCGATCACCAACCTGCCTGAACGTTTGACTTCCTGAAGCTGAATCTTGGCCTTACCGGCGCCCTCGCGCCTTTCGCTGCGTAATTCGCGCAGACGTTTCAAAGCGCGTACCCGGCCTTCGTTACGCGTGCGGCGGGCTTCAATGCCTCGACGGATCCAGGCTTCTTCCTGCGCCAGTTTCTTGTCAAACAGAACGTTGTGCTCGGCTTCATTCTCAAGCATACCTTCTTTGCGTTTGACAAAAGTGCCGTAATCGCAGTTCCAGTCGAACAACCGACCGCGATCCAGTTCAACGATGCGATGGGCGATACGCGTCAGGAACTGCCGGTCATGGGTCACGAAGAACAGCGTACCTCCCCAGCGAGCCAGAAAATCTTCCAACCAGGCAATTGAATCAATATCCAGGTGGTTGGTGGGTTCATCAAGCAGAAGCAAATCAGGGTTGTTCACCAATCCGCGTGCCAACAGCACACGGCGTTTTAACCCGGCAGAAAGTGTATCAAAACTGGCGTCGCCTTCCAGCCCCATGCGTGAGATCACCTGGTCTACCTGAAGCTGACGCTGCCAGTGTTCATCCACGCTTTTTTCGAGGCTGTCAAAACCGGAGGTTACGATATCATGTACGATGCCGGCCATGCCCAGCGGCACTTCCTGCGGCATATAAGCGGTGCGGACGTTCTGCTGCCGCGCCACCTGCCCTGATTTCGGAATAATATCCCCATTAATCAGTTTCATCAGCGTGGATTTGCCCATGCCGTTGCGACCCAGCAGACCGATCCATTCGCCGGCTTCGATCTGTAGATTGACTTCTTCGAGCAGCAGGGGTCCCCCGAACCCCAAGCTGACATTTTGTAAACTGATTAGCGCCATTTGCTCTATACCTTTTTACAACTATATTCCGAACAATTCAATGAATCAAAGATTATATCCTCAATCTTAAAAACAAATCAGCTTTGCTCATGGAGAACAAGAACAAAGCTGAAATAAAACCATACTTCTGTTGATATATAAATTACTGAATTGGTTCGTCTTGACGAATAAAAATCAACCAGGCCAAAAGTGTTCCTAAAAGAATATATCCAGATAATGCTAAAAGTGGCCAACTCGCTGGAATAATCACATCTTTGGGAGCAGCCTTTTCAATATCCAGTCCCAATCGAAAAGCAAAATCAGGGATAAACGCCACTACTCTCCATAGTTCAGTTTTACTCAAATTTAAAGCTTTACGGATGGGATCAATCACTAACATACCAAAGACAGCAGGGCGAAAAATAACCCACACCATCAAAGCTGCAATTAGTGATGATTTTGGACGTCGAAAGATGATCGAGCAAAGAAGAGCAATTGCAGCATAAGAACCCATTGCCCAGGTAATCATACCAAACTCAGGAAGAAAGTTGTTCCATAGAACATCTTCGCCTGATATAGCTGTACCAATTATCGTCGCAAAACAGAAAACCAACGCTCCAATTGCACTCAACAAAGCGGCAGTTATCCATTTGACCAAATACATTGATCCACGATTGATTCCTTGTGTAAGGAGCAAATCAATAGTATGTTGTTCTCGTTCTCTAGAAACAAGATCAAAACAAGTGATAACAGTACATAAACCACCGATGAGAAATATTAAGAATGTGTCCTCCATTAAACCATGTTCCTGGGAGTTAACCATGATGATTCCTTGCAAAATTCCCATTACTCCAAAAGCAGCCAATACACGTACTGACCTAAATTCAAAAAACTCTCGTTTTAATAGAAAGAACATTTTTTTAATTTCACTATTCATCATTTCACCACCTTAATTAGTTAGTGTTACCCGGTTAAAGATTGATTCCAAACTTACAGGCTCGACCAATCCGGTTAAAAAACCATCTTCATTGAGTCTTCTTGTAATCTTTGGAATTTCATCATGACTCACATCAACCTGAATGCCTGTTTCTGTTTGTATTGCTGAAAATCCATTGACGGATAATACTTTTACTGCTCCGGCAATGTCTCCTTGCAGATTAATATGAAAGCTTTGATTAATTGGTCCCTGAAAATGGATACGTCCCTGATGAAGAATTCCAACCGAGGTGCATAATGATTGCACTTCACCAAGAATATGAGAGGAAAAGAAAATTGTTTTTCCCTGCCCCTGTAGAACCTTTATCATTTCACGGATTTCCGATACCCCTTTGGGATCAAGCCCCGCTGTGGGTTCATCAAGGATAAGATATTGAGGATCTTTAATCATTGCAATGGCTAACTGAGCTTTGCGTTGCTGCCCTGGAGAAAACTTGTTGCACGGACGATTAAGCGGTACGTCAACTAATGATGCAAACTTAAACCCGGTGTCTGCCGGCTTTGAAGCTAAACCCGCATATACTGGAAGCAATTCACGCAGTGTAGCCTTTTCATATAGTTTCATTTCTTGAGAAACAAAACTCAGAATGGGGATCAATTTGTTTGTGTCTTTTGGACCTCTCACTTCAACTCCCCCCAACTGTGAATAGCCGTTGCTGGGGCGCAACAATCCGCAGATCATGCGCATTATTGTGGTTTTGCCTGCCCCGTTCAATCCAAGAAAACCGAATATTTCGTTCGTTTTTATATTCAGATTGACATCCTTTACAGCTTCGTATTTTCCGAAATTTCGAGATAAATTAAATGTACGTATCATTCGAGTTCCTTATCGTAGAGTAAATGGAATTGAGTTGGTTCCCTGATCTGGTACAAAATATTCACACTGATATTCACCTTTCTCCCAACTACTATCCGTTTTAAGTTTCACCATTCCCAAATAGGGATCAAGTGTGCTGCTATCGCGATCAAGCTTTATGGAATCTTCTTGGAAAACTTGATCTCCCTTCTTCCATGAGATATCTGCTTCAAGTCCTTTATATCCTCCAGTTATCTCAATAAAAAAAACTATTTCGTCTCCAGGAGAAAAGCTTTCAGTTTTCTCTCCCGGATTCCCATCAGCATCAATTGACTTCGTCAGCCCAACATCACCCAACATGGCATCTGAGCCAAAACATGCCGATAACAAAAATGCCGAGATTAATAAAGTGCCAAATAATCGGTAGAGCTTACCATTTTTCATCATTCACCTCCGTGAGATCGTTCTTCTTGATTTGTCGTGTAATAACAGAAATTCCTTCATGAATCGTTTATGATTTACTTGAATGAGTCAACACATGACTTTCTTTCTTTTCCAAATGCGAAGGATTTTTCAAGAACCCACGACTAATGATTAAGAATTGAGTACACGCATAGATTTGAAAGGTAAGCAATGCAAAATGATTCCAATGAGGAATTGATATTAGCCCGCAGAATTGCTACGGGTAATGAAAGAGCTGTCGAGGAATTTTATGATCGATATGCCGATTCTCTTTATGCATTTATTTATCATCATGTTAACAAGGAGGATGCTGAAGAAATCTGGCAGGATTGTCTTTTGGTGTCAATCCGTGGAATAGCCGGTTTCAATGGTAAAAGCAAGATTTACACGTGGCTTTGCGCCATTGCACACCATAAAATTGCGGATTTCTTCCGCCGGAATAATCAGTCAACAGAGGCTATTTTTTCTCCACTTGAAGAAACCGAGAATCTTTTTGACAAATCATCCCTCCCCGAGGATCTGCTGCAAAAAAAAGCAGTGCGTATAAAAGTCGTCAATACATTGCAGTTATTGCCAGAAGAATATCGTTTGGCATTAACGGCTCGTTATGCGGATGAAATTGGAGTGGAAGAAATTGCACATCAGCTGGGAAGATCCTACAAAGCCACAGAATCAATACTCTCAAGAGCACGATCAGCTTTTAAAGTTGCCTTCACAAACGATCAAGGAGTTACTAATGATGAATAAACCAGATTCGCTTGAACCAGACCC
>PNNU01000103.1 GCA_013824385.1 Anaerolinea sp. | reverse complement strand
AAAGAAGGGCAGGTTATTGAAAAGCCAGGCAGCTGGTAGGTAAATCAGGGTTTCAGTCTTATGAAACAGGGGCTGCAGAAAAACTGGTATCTGCCAGACGACGTCCTGATTGTTCCAGTGAAGGTTGATGCCCAATCCCAGGATGAAGGACACCACGATGATGATCGCTGAGGTAAGCACCAATGCTTTGTGAACCGAATTCTTCCGTTTAACAATTGCAAGGATGGCAAGGATCAGTGCAGTGAATCCGATATAGAGGGATGATTCGAGCCAAAGAGAACGGTCAAAGCCCCTGCTGAAAAAGCGTCCGAGCAGAAAGTGATCCGTGGCGGGCAGGAAGAAATCCGTGGGGCTGGCGGAATACATGGAAGCGTATTCCAAAGAACGGCTGGCGAGCACCCCTGAATCGGATAAATTGATAAACGGGCGAAGTGAATAATACAAAAAGGGCAGGCTGATCAAAACTGCGGCTAGCAGGTTGAACCAGAAATACTTGTTACGAAGGGATTTAAATTTGGTAAAACAAAGATAAAGAATGACCAATAACAGTGTAAAAATAAAGGTCATGTAGAGGTAATACATGGAGGTGAAACCGATCAGTCCGAGCGACAAGCCGGTGAGCAGCACGAACTTCCATTCAAACTTGTAACCGGCACTGAGTATTTTGGTAAGCCCCCAAAAAAAGAGTGGGAACCACTGGATTCCGCACAAGTTGAGATGGCCGACAACGAAATGGGCGATGTGATACGGTGAAAAGGCGTATATGGTTCCGGCCAGCAAAGCTGCGCTATTTGATCTGGTCAGGTCGCGCACCCAGAGGTACATAAAGAAACCGGAGAGAGCAAAGGTGATCAGCATTGCGATGTTATAACCGGCGATGGGTCCGAGCAACCAACTAAACGGAACACCCGGCAGCGCTGAAGCCAGGGCGGTCTCGGTGGTCGAAAGGTTCCATCCCTGCGGGTAATTCATCAGAGGGTTGAAGAAGGGGTGTCCCTGGCCTTCGAGAAAAACTTTTTGATACCAACGGATCAGCCAGACAAAATAAATATTATCCCCCATACCGCCGATAACCGAGGTCTTCAGGTGAAGGGTAAGCGGCCAGGTCATGGCAACACTGCCAGCACTAAAACCAAGGAATGCCCATAGGGGAACTAGCTTTTTAAGGAATATTTTCATTAATGAAAATCGATCAGTGCGGATTTTTTTGAATTAAAAGTACGATTTTGATTATATCAGAGTCAGTAATTTCGCTTTTAATAAGGCTATTAAAAAATAGATCTTTTTATAACTGATTTAAAACTGTTAGGATTATAATCATTTGATTACACTGCATTAAAAATTAGACTTTTGTACAAAAAGCATAAGCAATAATGCGGGTTATAACTTTTATGTAAAATGCAATATTATTGGTTATCCAAAAACCCTGTTTCATTTTGTTAAAAGGAGATCATAAGGGATGAGCGTCAGATCAAACTTTGAAACCGAAATTCAAGAACTGAAAGATGAATTGCTCACCTTGAGTAGCATTGTTGAACAACAGATTCTAAATGCTGTCTCGGCTCTAATGAAACGGGATATTGAAGGGTCAAAATCAATTAAGGATATTGATAATAAGGTGAATAAAATCCGTTTCACCATCGAAGAACGCGTATTGGTCTCCATCGCCACCCAGCAACCCTTGGCGCACGATTTACGACTGCTGGCCTCTATCCTTGAGATCGCGGGTGAACTCGAACGCATCGGAGACTATGCTAAAGGCATCGCCACCATCAACATCCGTATGGGAGATGAATCACTGTTAAAACCCTATGCTAAAATTCCGCCCATGGCTGAAAAAGCCGTTGAAATGCTGCACCGTTCCTTGACCGCCTTCGTGAATGAAGATGTCGCGGAAGCCAGGCGAATCCCTGGCGAGGATGATGTAGTGGACAAATATTATGAAGAGATATACACAGAATTGATGCACATTATTATTCAGGATCCCACGACGATGGAGAAGACTAACTGGCTGATCTGGACGGCTCACAACCTTGAACGCATGGCGGATCGGGTGACCAACATCTGCGAACGTACACTTTTCACCGCAACCGGTGTTTTGAGGGAAATAAGGTCAACTGAACAATAAAAAAACTGATATTAAATATAAACGGCGTCCAGTTGATTTGGACGCCGTTTTTGTGTTATTTACAAGCCAGCGGGGGTATCTACGGCAGGTTCCTTGAAGATGTTCAATTCGGTTTCCATCTGGTGGCGGAACTGGCTGGTGTAAAGCTGGTAATACTTGCCGCGCAGTTTCAGCAGATCATAATGAGTGCCGATCTCGGCGATGCGTCCCCCTTCGATCACCAGTATTCGATTGGCCTTCTTGATGGTGGAGAGACGGTGGGCGATGACAAAACTGGTGCAGTTATTGAGCAACGTTTCCATACCTTTTTGGATGAGGACTTCGGTCATGGTATCGACTGAACTGGTCGCTTCGTCCATAACGAACACCTCTGGCTGGGCCAGAACGGCTCTTGCCAGGCTGATCAACTGTTTTTGACCGACAGAGAGAAGATTACCGCCTTCTCCCACTTCCGTATCAAATCCCTTTTCAAAGCGCATGATGAAGTCGTAGGCGCCCACCACCCGGGTGGATTGTTCGACTTCTTCATCCGTGGCGTCGAGGCGTCCGTAGCGCAGGTTTTCGCGGATACTGCCTGAGAAAAGGTGAGGTGTTTGCAACACTACTCCGATGCGTGACTGGATGGCCTGGAGGGATAGGCTGGTGTAATCTCGTCCGCCGATGAAGATGCGGCCTTCATTGGGTTCGTAGAAACGGCAAAGCAGGTTGACGATGGTTGATTTACCACCGCCGGTGGGGCCGACCAACGCGATGGTCTCGCCGCGTTTCACGTGCAGGCTGAAATCCTTCAAGACGGGTTCCTCATCGTCTTCGTAACGGAAAGTAACGTGGTCGAAGATGATATCTCCGCTAATGGTACCGGGATCTATGGATTTCGGGCGGTTCTCAATCTGCGGTTTGGAATCGATGAGCGAGAACATGCGTTCCGCAGAAGCGATGGCCTGCTGCATATCGGCGAAGACGCGGGCAATATCTTGTATCGGCCACATCATGAAGGTGATATAAGCTACAAAAGCTTGAATACCTCCGATGGTCATTCTACCGCTTTCGGCTTGCGATCCGCCGAACCAAACCACGGCGCCCACGGCCAATGCAGAGACGATCTGCACGGTGGGCAAAAAGAGGGCGCTCAACCAGGCAGCTCTGAAGGACGATTTATACATGCTGCCGGTAAGAACCTTAAACTCGTCCAGGTTTTCTTTCTCGCGGCCAAGTGCCTTGATCACCCGTACACCAGTGATGTTTTCGTTGTAAGCACCCACGATTTTGGAGTTCAATTTGCGCACGCTACGATACTCGCCGAGGATGCGTTTGCGGAACTGGATGGCGATGTAAAGCAGCACTGGCAGCATGGCCAGCACGATCAAAGCCAACTTCCAATTGATGATGAACATGAATATCATGGATGTGCTGATGCTCATCACGCCCCAGGTGGAATCCACAAAACCCCAGGTTACCAGATCCGCGACGCGTTCAGTATCGGAGGTGACGCGGGCCATGATCCAACCCACGGGAGTCTTGCTGTAATAGTTCAGCGACAACGCCTGCAGGTGATTGAACATCTTTTTGCGCAAGTCGTAGCGGATGCGCTCGCCCAGGATGCCTGCCAGGTAGATGAAGAGAAATACGCTGCCAGCCTGCACCAGGATTATGGCACCATAACCAGTCAGAAGACGTGTAAGCGCAATCGTGTTTTTTGCCACGATGCCGTCATCAATAATACTCTTGCCAATCCAGGTGGAAACGGCGTCAAGGCCGGCGACCAAGGCGATGGTTACCAAGAAGCCAATCACCCATTTAAGATGAGGCCTGGTGAGACCAAGGATGCGGCGAAAGGTCTTTTGATTAAATTTAGTCTGAAATTCTTCTTCTTCGTAATAGCTATCCGACATTGGAAAGCTCCTTTTCCAATTCGACCTCAATGCGAGTTTGAATATTGAAAATCTGCTGATAAACGCCTTCCTGTTTGACCAGGTCGGAGTGTTTACCGCGTTGGATGATGCGCCCCTGGTCCATGACCAGGATCAGGTCCGCTTCTGTGATGCTTTGGATGCGATGTGCGATGATGAAGGTGGTGCGGTCATGCATCAGGTTTTCAAGTGCACCCCTGATTTCAGCTTCCGTCTCGGTATCCACCGAGGAGGTGGAATCATCCAGAATCAAAATTCGCGGATTCTTGAGGATGGTGCGGGCGATGGTGACGCGTTGTTTTTGACCGCCTGAGAGGGTTACGCCTCTCTCTCCAACCAGAGTCTTGTATCCGTCTTTGAAGGAAAGGATCACATCATGGATAGCGGCGGCGCGGGCGGCTGCTTCCACTTCGGCATCGGTTACCTCGCGGCCAACGCCGTAGGTGATATTTTCGCGGATGGAACGAGAAAACAGGAAGGGTTCCTGTTCCACGATACCCATTTGCTGGCGCAGATACTTGCGTGGATAGCGATTGAGTTCCACACCATCGAGCAGGATCTTGCCACCGGTGTATTCAAAAAAGCGGGGCAGCAGGTTTACCAATGTGGATTTGCCCGAGCCGGTTGAGCCAAGAAGGGCAACCACCTGACCGGGATTGATGGTAAAAGAGATATCTTCAAGTGTGTGATCGTCAGGTTCGTACTCGAACTTCACGTTTTCGAATTCTATTTTTCCGACTGCGTGGATGGTGGGCAGATAATCCCCTTCATCCAGCGGTTCGCGATTCTCTTTGATTATGTCCATGACACGGCCGTACGAGACAAGACCCGTTGAGGTTTGGACGATGATCCTGCCCAGGTTGCGCAGTGGGAAGATAATGTAGATTACCATGCCCGAATAAGCCAGGTAGGTGCCGACCGATATCTCGCCATTAATTGCCATCAAGGCTCCGACCAGGTAGCCTACCAATAATTGAGCACCGCACAAAATATCTGAAAGTGGCCAGAACAAAGAGTGCATGATCAGCAGTTTCTTGCCGCGCACGAATTTTTCCCAATTGTCTTTCTCAAACTTGGTCATTTCGTATTCCTGGCGCGAGAAAGCCTTGACCACACGCACGCCAGCCAGATTCTCCTGCAGGGTAGTGGATAGTACTGCTTCCTGCTCCTGATAGGATTCGTAGGCGGTGGAAACTTTCTTGAACAGCACAATGGAAACAAACAATACCAGCGGTACAACGATGACCGAGATCAAGGCCAGCTTGACATTCAGGTTAAGCAAGGCGATAAAATTGACCGCAAAAAGGAAGAAGATACGGCCAACACTGACAGCCTGGTCGGCGAAAAACCGTTTGAGAGCATCCACATCTGATGTGGAGCGCTCAATCAGTTCGCCTGTCTTCATCTTGGAGTGATAAGTGAAGGTGAGGTGCTGGATGTGATTATAGAGGAAATTTCTAAGCCGTCTGGTAACACCTTCAGCGGTCTGAGCTGAAAGTAAACCGCTCAGAAAAGTAAAGCCGCCTTCTGCGATTGCCAAAACGAGAAAGCCCAGTGCTAAAATGGGCAGGGTATAGGTACGTACTTCAGCGACGAAATATGAGTCAACAAAGTAGCGTAATAGCAGATAGGTTAGGGTTTTGGCGAGTGCTGAAATACCCAGGCTGATCACAGCCGCTGAATACTTAATACGAAAGCCTTGCATCAGGCGCCAGATACCCACCAATCGGTTTTTTGCGATGGTTTTTTTCAAATCCAGTTCAAGTTGTGTCGTAGTCAATGGAAAATCCTTGGTAAAACGGAAACGAACCGGTGAGTTCGATGCATCATCGAATCTCAACCATAAAACCATAAATAATCTAGATGTAAAACCTTTTCTCTCGCAAAGGCGCAAAACACGCATAGAAGTGCTTTATAAAAAAACCTACAAAGACTTAAAGCAATAGGCGTCCAAAAAAAACCGCTCAGCTCTCAGGCTGGCAGGTCGGGCAGATGAAAGAACTGGTCGATCCAGTTTTGATTTTCTGGATAGGGGTTCCGCACTGCGGGCAGGGGGTATTCTCACGATAGCCGATGATAATGTCTTCCATCAAGAAACCGCCTTTCTGTCCGTAGAGGTTCATCTCGTAAAACGCGCCGCCTTTGTCAAGGCTGGGGCGCAAACCATTCTGGATACCCTGATAGAGGGCGCTGATCTCGGCATCAGAAAGACTGGTAATTACACGGTTAGGATGCAACTTTGCCAGAAATAAGATGTCGTGGATGTAGGCATTACCAATACCCGCCAGTTTGCTTTGGTCTAGCAGGAAGGCTTTAAGCTTTCCCTTTTGTCCTTTGAGAAGGTTCGTAAAAACCTCTTCATTCAAATCAAGCACATTCGGTCCAAGTTTGGCGATCATGGGATGTAAAGTCAACTCATCCAGAGAGCAGAAATGAACGTATCCGAACCACCAGAAATTAATCGTCAGGCAAGTTTGATCAGTGAAATCAATCACCAGGCGGTACTTGGCCGGCATCTGGTTTCGGTTGACCAGCAAGATTTCTCCGCCCATGCCCAGATTGATCAGAAGCCAACCCTGTGTCGTTTGCGCCATGATCCATTTGCCATGGTGGGTGACGGACTCAATGGAAGCTTGACTGAGAAATTGATTGATTTCATCAGGAGTGACGTTCAGGCATTTGGGCTGCAAGACTTCGAAAGACTGAATGGTTTTTCCGGTCAATTCCTTGTTCATTTCCAATGCGCGTGAGGTGATTTCTGGAGTTTCTGGCATATTCCCATCCTTTTTTGGTACAAATATTCTATCATTAAATGAAACAGATTTCAAAGATATGACTCCAATTTTCTTGCATTTTTGGCAGTCTGTCCTATAATTGAGTCACTATATTCGTTCCGGAAGGAGGTAACACAATGGCAAGTGTAACATTTGAACATGTCAACAAAAAGTTTGGTGATTTCACAGCAATCCAGGATTTGAACATAGAGATTGAGGACAAAGAGTTTTTGGTGCTCGTTGGCCCCTCTGGCTGCGGAAAAACCACAGCGCTTCGCTGTCTGGCTGGACTTGAAGAAGTCACCGGTGGCAAAGTAATGATCGGTGATCGGGTTGTTAATGATGTCGCACCGAAAGACCGCGATATCGCCATGGTTTTCCAGTCTTACGCTCTATATCCACATATGAGTGTTTTTGACAACATGGCCTTTGGTCTCAAATTACGCCGTCTGCCCAAAGCCGAGATTCAGAAAAGGGTTGAAAATTCCGCAAAGATCCTTGGAATTGAAGCTCTCTTAAAACGCAAACCACGCGAATTATCAGGTGGACAACGACAACGTGTCGCACTTGGTCGAGCAATCGTCCGTGAGCCAAAAGTGTTCCTTCTGGATGAACCACTCTCCAACCTGGATGCAAAACTTCGCGTTCAGACACGTGCCGAGATCACCAAGCTGCATCATAACCTGGGCACCACCTTCGTTTATGTGACCCACGATCAGACGGAAGCAATGACCATGGCCAGCCGTATTGCGGTCATGAATAAAGGTGTACTTCAGCAGCTTGACAGCCCCCAGAATCTTTACGACAGACCCAATAACTTGTTTGTCGCCGGTTTCATTGGCACACCAGCCATGAACTTCTTCAATGTAAAATTGGTAAAAGACGGAGACAACGTCTATGCCACCAATGAAGAATTAAAGATTAAGATTCCGAAATCGAAAGCTGAACTGATGTTGAAATTGGTTGGCAAAGAAGTAATCATGGGCATCCGCCCCGATGATATCCACAACCCTGATTTCGCGCCAAACAACATCAATGGCGAAAAAGTGGATGCCAAGATTGATGTTACCGAGTTGATGGGTAATGAGATCTTGATCTACCTGGCTCTTGGCAACGGCGGTCAATTTGTGGCTCGCGTTGATCCACGTTCCAAATACACCTTTGGTGATAAGACCCAATTACTCTTTAATATGGACAACTGCCATTTCTTTGATCCTTCTGAGGATGCAGAGAATCCAAAAGCTGTTCGGTAATTGGTTCAGATTTTAACGAACTAAATGTAGCGCAAGAGTTTTCTTGCGCTACATTTCTAAGCCAAAGTAAACAAGGAGTACTTATGTATAAAATTGTATTGTTGAGACATGGTGAGAGCGAATGGAACAAGGAAAATCGCTTTACTGGATGGACGGATGTAGATCTGTCAGAAAAGGGCGTTGCTGAGGCAGCAACCGGTGGAAATTTGATGAAAGAGGCCGGTTTCGAATTTGATCTGGCTTATACCTCTGTGCTCAAACGCGCCATCCGCACGCTAAATCTGGCACTTGAACAGATGGACCTCTTATGGATTCCGGTGGTCAAGACCTGGCGTTTGAATGAACGCCATTACGGCGCTCTGCAAGGTCTAAACAAAGCCGAAACCGCCAAGAAATACGGCGACGACCAGGTGCTCATTTGGCGCCGCAGCTACGACATCCAACCCCCCGCGTTAACCTCGGATGACGAGCGCTTCCCGGGCAAGGATCGACGATATGCCGATCTTTCCACGGACCAACTGCCTTTGGCCGAGTGCCTCAAGGATACCGTTGCTCGTTTCTTGCCCTTCTGGCATGAAACCGTTGCACCCGCCATCAAATCAGGCAAGAAGATCATCATTGCCGCTCATGGTAATAGTTTACGCGCGTTGGTGAAATATCTCGACAACATCCCTGAGGATGAGATTGTGGAATTGAACATTCCCACCGGTGTACCGCTGGTATATGAGCTGGATGCGGACTTGAAACCCATCAAGCATTATTACCTGGGCGATCCCGAAGAAGCCAAACGCAAGGCAGAAGCCGTGGCAAACCAGGGTAAGGCGAAGTAAGAAGCGCGAGAATTGAGATTAGATAGTAGAGAACTGTATAACCATAATTCTCTTGTTCAAATTGTCCTTGCAAAATCTATCGTTCATTGATCGGGAGTCACTTGGCTCCCGATTTTTTAAGCAGACCACCTTGACAAGGGTCGCGATCTTTGCGCCCCCGAGCCGCCGCGAATTTTGCGCACCCGAGCGAGTGGTGTTGAGGCGAGAGGGGTTACCTTGTCAAGGTGGTCTTAAATCAATTTTCAATTGCAAGTCTCCGATTTCAAAGGCAAAAGAAATCGGAGACTTTTAAAGTTATTTGTTCTTATGCGCCAGGCGGGCGCCGAGGAAGGTGCAGATCACGCCAGTTGCGAGGGTGAAGACGCCCATGAAGGTGAAGGCATCGGACCAGAGTTTTTCAGGGAACAGTCTGATCAGGGTGTCATTGGTGTAAAAGAGCCAGGTGCTGCCGGTAAAAAAGAGGGTGTGAAAACCAGTGAAGAGGGCATCAAAATTGATCACCGTTCCTACTAGGATCAAACCAATCATGCCAAGTGTCAGCCAGCCTCCAAGCGAGACTGCCTTCCAAAACTGGGATGTCCAGCCCAGGCGCCAGGCTAATACCCAGGCGAGTACCAAAAAAGCA
>PNNU01000102.1 GCA_013824385.1 Anaerolinea sp. | reverse complement strand
TACAACAGCAAGAACTACGGCAATCGAAATCCCAATTCCTAACCAACGACGCTTAGGGGTGGATGGTAGCAGTAATACATTGGATTGAGGAATTTGTTTTCCAGCCTCAGCCTTTGGACGAAGAAATAATACGCCTAACAACAACGCCGCCAACACCATCCAAACGGCATTGATTTTGAAAACCAGTGCCGCAAACGCAAATAGTCCAATACCTGCTTCAATACGCCCCTTGATTGCCCGGCTGCCCATATCCAGGGTGACGTTGAGAATTACACCAACAACCAATGCCTCCAATCCCAAAAAGAGAGGATGCACCCAAGGTAAATTCCCAGCAGAAAAATAAAAAACGGATAGCCCAAGCATCAAAACCAACGATGGCAAGATAAACCCTAGAATTGCAGCAAGCGCCCCCGGAATTCCCCTCAGCACATACCCCACATAAGCCGTGAAATCGGGGATGAGTGGTCCAGGGTAAAGCTGCACCATGGCCAACCCATCATTCATTTCTTCTTCGGTTAGCCAATGGCGTGTCATGATAAGGGTTTTTACTTTTTGGATAATGGCTAAACCAAAGCCAGTCAATCCAACTTGAAAGTAAGCCCAAAATATGGTGATTAATGGAACGAAAAGACGTTGATCTTGCTTTTCACTAATAGATGGATGTTGTGAAATTTCATTCGTGAGATTCATTTGCCGATATCCTGTTAAGGCTGAAAGGTTTATTGGATTCTGGTCTTATGCTTTCTCAGCGCAAGGCATGCAAACAATTTTTCCATTCTTGATTCGCGCATATCGTTCTACGGCAACTTCACCACACTCACTGCAAATAATGGTGTTGAAATCATGTGCTCGACCAGGAGTAACCTTCACTTCCTTAACTGGATCAATTTTATAAAGATTTTCAGTGGGTTCAGACAATATGTAATCAACCATTGGCTCAACTAATTTAGAGTCGATTTTGGAAGCTGGAACACCTTGCTTGCGAAATTGGATAAATTCAGATTCCTGATTACGTTTGATCACTTCATTGCGAGTGGCAACACGTACACTGCGTCCAGTTTTATTATCAATCAAAGTGAGAACAAACTTGCCATAACCCAATTTGCGGATGTTCCCTTTACCAAAAGTGCATCCAGTAGCCATCATGACGCCGTCTGCGTAACAAGTGGCGCAGTGTTCACTATCAATTTCAATCAGTGCGGTTAATTGACCATCGGCAGCGCGTTCCACTCCTAATGCCTCAAGAGCTGCCATCCCAGCACGTAGTCCCATCGGCATCGCAGGACATTTATGTCCGTGTAGAAGTAATCCAGCTTTAAAGTATTCATTATTGCGGTCCATTTTTTATTCTCCTGAATTCTATTTTTTTTGAACCAATCTATATCTCTAAATACTTACCCATTTGCGAAGACACAATCACATTCACAAACTTGCATATTATTGAAGTAAAAAAAAAGCTCAATCTAAATTTTCTTTTATTGAGCAATGTGGACAATTACAAACAACATTACCTTTCTCTAAATTCGGTTGAGATTGCCCATCAACCTTCAAAAAAGCATCCAGTACTTCAAAGATATTCGCGTCTGCCACCCGGTAAAAGATATTCCAGCCATCACGTCGATCCTTGATCAGACCGGCTTCACGTAATACAGAAAGTTGCTGTGAAATATAAGCTTGTTTATAACCGAGGTAGGCTTCCATATGGCATACACAATGCTCTCCGTCTCGTAAGATTTCAAGTATGGCCAATCGTGCGGGATGTGTGAGCAATTTGAAAAAATGAGCTTGCTTTTCAAAACGAGAAATTATTTTTTCACTTTTTTCAGAAATCATATTCATAATTTTGAATATTATTACAACCCTCCATTTCAGTCAAGTATAAAAAATAATTTACCAATCTCTTATTCACAAAATAGTTACTAATCAAATAGGATAATTTTCAACTTTTCACACTATCTTCTTACTAATTTCACAGCTTATTCATATCTTCTCGATAAGATAATCAAAATCCAATATCGAGGAGAAATTAAATGACCACCAAGCCTAACCCAGAACAGGTTACACCTGGCAGCCTTAAGCCCAATAAGAGGGGAATACGAGCATTTCTCACTCACCAAACCTTGCGCAGGATCTCACAAATTGGTGTGGCATCTTTTATCACCTATTTGATCGTCAGGAATGCAATTGTTGGAGAAAATAGCGGGATCGCTACAACCTCACCTGAGGCATATTGTCCCTTTGGCGGACTGGAGACTCTATATAAATACATCACCACCGGCACAAGTTTCGTCTCGCATACCCATCTTTCAAATGTCGTAATGTTGATCGCGGTTCTTGTTGTGGCTTTATTATTTCGTTCCGCTTTCTGTGGATGGCTTTGCCCCTTGGGATTTCTTCAGGACTTGGTCAGTAAATTCAGCGGTTTCATGCAAAAACGCATCCCCGGTCTACGGCGAGGAATTTCTTCCCTAAAGAAAAAGGGTGCACGCCTAGCTATATTGGACCGTTATTTGCGTTATCTCAAATATCTGGTTTTAGTTTGGGCAGTGGGTGGCGCGGCAGTATTCGGATTTATGGTGTTCAAAGACTTTGATCCCTGGTCTGCTCTGATCAGTATTGCTGAATTCAGCTTCACCCCCGGATTGATCGTTCTCATAATCACTTTAGTAGCTTCATTCTTTATTGAACGTCCCTGGTGTAGATACGCCTGCCCCTTAGGTGCAGCCAGCGGATTATTGGGCAAGCTAAGCCCCGTTTACCTCAAGAGAGACGCAGATGTATGCACCTCCTGCAAAATTTGCACCAAAACCTGCCCGATGGGATTGAAAATCCATGACGTCAGTACAGTAAAGAGTGTGGATTGCGTCACCTGTCTTGAATGCGTGGATGAATGCCCGGTAGACGGCGCTTTGGAAGTCAAAATCGGTCTTCCCTTGATCGGGAAATAAATTGAGGAATCCCATGAAAATCAAACCTATTGTTTATGGTATTGTCGTAATATCCGTATTTTTCGGCATCATCCTCGGATTCCAAGCTGCAGGAGTTTGGTCTACATCCGGCAAAGTGGATCCCAGCGGCAAAGCCATTCAACCTTCAAGTGCTGATCCAACTTCAATCAAGGGATGGATGACTCTTGAACAAATTGTCGCTACTTATAATGTTCCACTATCTGACATATTGACACAATTTAACTTGCCAGTCACCACCCCCATCACGACTGCAGTTAAAGATCTTGAAAGTGATACTTTTAATACAAGCGCATTGATCGCCTGGTTACAAAGCCGAACTCTTCCAACGGATGTTCCCACAGCAACTTTGGAACCAACTGTTGCAGCACTTGCGACTACACAGATTTCAACAGAAATTTCAGAAGTTGTTACTCCGGCTGCTACTGAACATCTGGCACCAGAGCGCACTATCACTGGTAAAACCACTTTTCAAGAACTATTGGATTGGGGTGTAACAAACGAAGCTCTTCAGACCATTGTTGGAGAACCGATAACAGATTACAACCTGGTCATTAAAGATTACACAGTTGGCAAAGGTCTGGCCTTTTCAGACATCAAAACATTATTGCAGATAGAGGTTGATAAAACAAAGTAGTTAAATAAAAGTCCTGGTTGACGAACCAGGACTTTTTACTTAATAACCACTATTTGAATTAGCTGATAGTTCTAATGATTTCACATGAATTCTGGGATATATCTTCTTCACTAATCCGTGGTACTCTCCGGCACTTTGTTTATGTTCCCTTTTCTGTGTCTAAAAATAAGAAATGTTCCCGAAATAATGAACACTACGAGCATCACAAATTGGTTGGCATTGATACCTGCCACTTGTGAGGAATCGAGCCGTAAAAACTCTAGTAAAAACCGACCAAGTGGATAAACTAATAAATAGATCAGAAACAGATCACCTGTTTTCAATTTGTCATGAAAAAGCCGGTTAATCCATAGAAGCAAAGCCATATTTGCCAGATTCCAGATGGATTCATATAGGAACGTAGGTTGATAATAAGACTGATTTTCAAATCCCGGTAACCTGTGCTGTGGATCAATATAAATACCCCAGGGTAACGATGTTGGAGCACCATACAATTCCTGGTTAAAGAAGTTTCCCCAACGACCTATCGCTTGTCCAAGAGCCAATGCGGGTGCAAGAATATCCAACCACAACAAAAAAGACAATTTGTGTTTTCGGGTAAAGAAATATAAGGCAATAACGCCGCCAATCACTGCGCCGGGTATACCCAAACCGCCTTTCCAGATGGCTATTGCCTCTAGCGGATGAGTTAAATAATAACTAGTAGTGATTCCCTCAGCAACCAAGGTCGGCATTGGCGTCAGGATATGCCAAATGCGGGCACCAATAATTCCCGCGATTAAAATCCAAATCAACATATCCCAAATCAATTCGCCTTTTTGACCAAGCCGATTCGCTTCGCGACGAGCCAAAAATGATGCAGCAATAACCCCTGACATGATTATGATGCCATAAAAATGGATTGTGAGTGGACCAATATTAAAACTGGAAAGCATGCGATTCTCCAAGACCCAAAAATATCAACGATAAAACTATAACTGTTTACCTATACTTCAACCTTATAGCGATATTAAATTGAGCGAAAGAATTTCTTAAATTAGTCGGATGCCACAAATTGGTCTACAATATTATTAGCTTAATTGGATAAGGTGAAATTGAGGCTATTAGAGTGGGTGCACTAATATTTGTTGTTGATGATGATGACTTATTCCGCCGCAGCCTGGCTTTTAGTTTGGAGCAGGCGGGGTATGATTCGCATACATTTGCCTCAGCAGAAGAAGCTATAGCGCTTACTTCCCAAAAAAGACCCGATCTTGTACTTCTCGATATTATGTTACCCGGCATGGATGGTTTAGAGGCCTTGCGATATTTCCATGACAAAATCGGCGTTCCAGTGATCTTTTTGACGGCACGCCGCCGTGAAGTTGATCAAATTGTCGGTTTGGAATTAGGCGCGGACGATTATTTACCCAAACCTTTTGACCCTGATGTCCTTATTGCACACATTAAAGCAGTCTTACGCCGAACCAGAGCAGTAAATCCGGTAGACCAAAGCCCGCAAGAAGTGCAAATCGGAAACCTCAGCATTAACTCGCGGTCAAGAATGGTAACCTTGGATGGAAAAACTTTGGATCTTACTCCTAAAGAGTTTGATTTGTTGTTTGCACTCGCTGTAGAACCTGATCGGGTTTTCACAATTGAAGAATTATTGTCACGCGTTTGGGGAGCTGAATATCAAGGCCAGTCACAAATCGTTTATGTCAATATTCGTTGGTTAAGGCAAAAAATTGAAATAGATCCCGGAAACCCTACTCACCTAATCTCTATTAGGGGAGTAGGATATAAATTGACAACGCCAAAATAAAATGAAATCTCCATTATCATTTCGTACACGGCTATTACTTGCGCAAATCTTACCAGTGGTTATCCTTGTCTCACTAATTGGATTCGCTCTCACATACTTGTTTGAATCACAGGTAATTGTTCCAACTCTCGCAAACGAAATGATTGATCAAGGTCTGCTGGTAGCGCGCCTGACTGAGGATCACCCCACCATTTGGGATTCAAATTCCGAAGCTCAGAATTTGTTAGATTCAACCTTGTTTCAAAGACCAACCCGAATCGGTCTTTTGAGTACTGAATATATCCTTCTTGCTACGAGCCGCCCGGATGATCTTCCTCTTGTGGGATCTTTCATCGGTAATTTACCAGATACGACGACACTAAAAGAACCCTGGTGGTCGGTTACAAGCCTGGGAAATACCTCCGAGAAAATTCTGGATGTCATTGTTCCAGTGAGACAATCAGATGGAAAGCTACTAGGTTTGGTCAGAATGTATCGTCGCATGGCTGACGTTGAGCAAGGAATTTCAAAAATGCGATTACTTATTTTAGGTGTGGTTCTTGCCAGCACATTACTGGCTGGAATTACTGCGTTTTTACTTCTAAGATCAATAACAAGACCATTGAACCAATATTCTCAAGCAATTATGACAACACCTCTGGAAGGGCCGGTGGACTATATTCCAGAGGAACCAAATAACGAGTTCTCTGAGCTTGCTCATGCCTATAACCAGTTACAGCAACGCCGCATGGAGCTCGAAAATACACGCCAGCAGATGTTAGCCAATTTAATCCATGAAATGGGTCGTCCATTGGGCAGTTTACGGACGGCACTTCATGCACTTCAAACCGGAGCAATTGAAGATATTTCTTTACGAATTGAACTAATGAATGGTATGTCCGAACGGATCGACCGAATGGGACGATTGTTGGACGATTTGGCGTTAATTTATCGCAAACTTGAACCCTATGAGATTCATCCGAAACCAATCATAATTCAGGATTGGCTTCAGACATTGATACCCCTTTGGATCGAGAATGCAAGACAAAAAAATATTAATTGGGAAACTCTCTTGCCCATCGAAAGCGCACTAATTGTTACGGACCCTGAACGACTGGCTCAGGTGCTAAGTAATCTGGTAAATAATGCCATAAAATTTACACCAGACGGCGGAAAAGTTTCTTTTAGAGTTACCTCAGTGGAAGAGAAAATCCAATTTAATATTCAGGATACTGGCATTGGCATTCCTCAAGAAGATCAACAACATCTATTCACACCCTTTTACCGCAGTGTTCAACCTTCATGGAAAGCTCCGGGGTTAGGCTTGGGATTATCCATTGCGAAATCAATAACTGAATCATTGGGGGGGACAATATCCGTTCTAAGCTCACCTGATCATGGCAGTACATTTATCGTTGCTCTTCCTGTAAACCCTATTTAACATTTTTCTGATTTAATCTAAATTTAAACTCATTACAGACCGAGTTTAAAGCAACCGACAACCAAATCTGTTATCCTCAATTTGAAATCGAGAGGTGACATGTCTGGTGTTATTCAGGTTATTCCTGGCATTGAATTCTTCTTGATCCTAGTGATCTTGATAATTGCCAGTTTTGGTTTACAAACCTGGCTCCGACGAAAAGATATATCTTTTGAAAACAAGAAGTTTGTAAAACAATTTGTTATCAGCGCAATCACCATCTTGTTATCGTTTCAGGTTCTTTTTTTAGTTGTCTATTGTCTATTGAAATAAATAGAAGGAAATTTACAAATGATTTCAACCGCATCCTCTAATTTACTCGTTGAAAAAAAAGTGGAAATTCCATCCACTGCTTTAGCCACTGGACTTACTTCAATCGAAGCCGAGAAACGCTTGCAAGAATTTGGTTCTAATGAACTTCCAGAACAAAAGAAGCACCTTTTATTGGTATTCCTGCAAAAATTGTGGGGTCCAGTTTCATGGATGTTAGAGGCAAGTGTTATATTGGAAATCGTACTCGGAAAGTATATTGAAGCCGGAATCATAGGTGCATTAATTTTGTTTAATGCGGTTATGAGTACTCTTCAAGAGAATAAAGCCCAGAATGCATTAGCGCTTTTGAAAAAACAATTAACTGTCAATGCCAGGGTATTACGTGATGAAACATGGCAATTATTACCCAGCACGGTTTTGGTTCCCAATGATGTGGTTTATTTACGCATGGGAGATTTGGTTCCTGCCGATGCAATGATAATTGGTGGGCAAATTTCCTTGGATCAATCCTCACTTACTGGTGAATCATTGTCTATAGAAGCCGATAAAACCGCAACCATTTACGCCGGTACAACGGTTGTCCGTGGTGAAGCGACTGCAACAATTACAGAAACTGGAATTCGTACTCGCTTTGGGAAAACTGCCGAATTAGTTCGCAAAGCAAAATCAACCGGAAACCTTGAAAAGATAGTTTTTTCAATCACGAAATATCTAATATTGGTAGACGCTATCCTTGTTGTAATAGTATTAGCCTATGCATTACTAAATGGACTACCGATGCAAGAAATGTTACCTTTTGCATTAATCCTTCTCGTCTCATCTGTTCCTGCTGCATTACCCGCTACATTTACTGTTTCCACTGCCTTGGGAGCTGTTACTTTAGCTAAAAATGGGGTGTTGGTGACACGTCTCAGTGCTATTGAAGAAGCGGCCTCTATGCAGGTTTTATGTACGGATAAAACAGGAACGCTCACTGAAAATAAACTTGAAGTCTCAGAAATTATTGCTTTCCCGCCTTATTCTCAGCAGGATGTTCTTCGCCTGGCAGTAATGTCCAGTGATGAAAAGACCCAAGATCCTCTGGATAAAGCCATTTTGATCAAGGCTGCTCAATCTGAAATCGATACTCATACCAATGATGACAGACAAAAGTTTATTCCATTCGAACCCGCCACAAAAAGGTCAGAAGCTTTTTTTGAGGAAAATGGTCAGCCCCTGCGAGTCATGAAAGGTGCACCCCAGATTATTAGTTCTTTCGATCCAAATGTAGATTCACGATTCTCCCCTATGATCGAGACTCTTTCAGCAAAAGGTTTACGGGTTCTGGCAATAGCATCTGGTACCAATGACACAATTCAAGTTGCCGGTCTGGTTGCTTTTCAAGATCCTCCTCGCCCGGATTCAGCCAGTTTGATCACTCGATTGAAAAAATTAGGAATTCGAGTAATTATGATTACCGGTGATGGTCTATTAACAGCTAAATCCATTGCCTCCAAAATTGGAATCGGAAATCATGCTTGCGCTGGGGATGAACTAAACAATTCTCAATCACCCCTTGATCCGAATTGTGAAGTTTATGCAGAGGTGCTTCCTGAAGAAAAATACAACCTTGTTCAACGACTTCAACGCGCCGGATTAACTGTAGGGATGACGGGTGATGGCGTAAACGATGCCCCGGCTTTAAAGCAGGCAGAAGTTGGAGTTGCTGTATCGAGTGCAACGGATGTGGCTAAAGCCGCAGCCAGTCTTGTCTTAACCTCACCTGGATTGAGTAATATGGTTACAGCGATTGAGACAAGTCGTAGAATTTATCAACGTATGTTGACTTACACACTCAACAAGATCATTAAAACAATTGAAATTGTATTCTTCCTTAGTTTCGGATTGATCCTTTTTCACACCTTTGTGACCACTCCACTACTTATGATTCTCTTGATCTTTACCAATGATTTCATGACTATGTCCATTTCTACCGATCAAGTAAAACCGTCACCATTGCCAAATCGCTGGAATGTCCGCACTATCGTTGTTAGTGCAATACTGCTTGCGCTGCCGATTCTTGCGCTTTCTTTTACAATATTCCTATATGCGCATTCTGTTCTGCAGCTGCCATTAGCTAACTTACAGACTTTATTATTTGTGATGCTTGTTTTCACCGGCCAGGGAACTGTCTACCTCATACGCGAGAGAAAACATTTCTGGAACTCAAAGCCCAGCAAATGGATGCTTTTAGGTTCATTTGTTGACATCATTGCGGTGAGTCTTCTTGCATCACAGGGAATCTTAATGGCCGCCATCCCAATTCTTCTTGTAGCAGAAGTTTTTGGGGTGATAATTCTTTACCTATTCTTATTGGATTTCATCAAGGTACCCCTATTTTCAAAATTGAATTTAAACTGATTGATAATTGATATGATT
>PNNU01000101.1 GCA_013824385.1 Anaerolinea sp. | reverse complement strand
CCGAGTCCACTCAAGGCCAGAGCCAAAGAAGTTTCTTTCATACTTCCACCTCCAAAGCCTGAACGATGCGATCCATGCGCAGGCCGTGAGAACCTTTAACCAAAACGACATCACCTTGTTTGAGAAGCGACTGAAGTGCTTCAACCACCTCGTCCGTTTGATCGTAACTGGATACAACCGAGGAGGACAAGCCTGCCTCAATAGCAGCAGAGGAAATCAAGCGGGCATGTTCACCAAGAGTGATCAAACAATCGGCCACCTGCGCGGCACGGATGCCAATCTTTTCATGGCCACTTTTTTCATAAATTCCAAGTTCATACATGCCACCGAGAACAGCAATCTTTCTGCCGGGAAGCTCATTGAGCAAGTTCAAGGCAGCCATCGTGGATTCAGGGGAGGCATTGTATGAATCATCGAGCAGCAAGGCACCTTGTCGGGTGTGAACAGCCACCAAGCGCAACTGACTGCTGGCCTGCTGTAAACCATGGATGATTTCGGGCATTTCCATGCCTTCGATCACCCCTGCGGCGATTGCGCGCAAAACGGTGTGAATGGAGTGCTGCCCAATCACTGGAGCCTGCATGGAGTAAGTTTGACCTTCAAAATGCAGGTTGAAGTGAATGCCGTTCAAACCCTGGCTGACGATACTATCTGCCCAGAGGTCTGCTTTGGGATCAAGGCCATAGAAGAAGACACGGGCTTTGGTTTGTTGAGCCATGGGAACGATCCAGGGATCGTCGATATTCAAAATGGCGGTGCCTTCAGGTGAAGCGGGCAAAGCCTGGACGAGTTCGCTCTTGCCGCGGGCGATATCCGCCTGGGTGCCGGCGCGTTCAGCGTGCACAGTGCCGATGTTGGTGAGGATGCCTACTTGCGGTAGGGCAATATCACAAAGAAGTTTGATTTCACCGGGTTCATAGAAACCCATTTCAAGCACGGCACATTCGTAGCCTGAACTGAGGCGCAACAGTGTAAGCGGCAAGCCAACTTCATTGTTGTAATTGCCGATATTTTTTAGGGTACGGTAATGCCCACCGAGTATTTCTGCGACAAGTTCTTTGGTGGTGGACTTGCCAACGCTGCCGGTGATTCCTATTACTCTAAGATTAAATTTCTGACGCCAAAGAGCAGCCAGTTTTTGCAGGCTGGTGGTGGAATTAACCACGCGAACTGCAAAGGGTGGTTCAGGGATTACTGTTGTTTGGGTAAAGGGAACAGTCAAATCAAGTACGCGGATGTCAGCATCCACTTGATCTTGAATCAAGGCCAGGTGAGCACCACGATCAAAGGCAGCTTTGACGAAAGCATGGCCGCCTTCGATGGCAACGAACATCGAAGCTGAGATGGCCTGGCGTGAATCCACCACGGCCTCGCTGATACCCAGCGAAGCGCGGTCGGGGCGGAGCCCTTGTTCTGATTGGATCAGATCAGCCAGTGTCAACATTTTTCCTCTTATTGCCCTGCTGCCAAACTCTTGCGAAGATCGTCAGGAGGAATATTCATCAGCACAACCAATTGTTTGACCACATCACGAAAAACCGGCGCGGCTACGACGGAACCCCAGATGGAGCTTTTGGGCTGCTCGAGCCAAACATATACGATGAATTTTGGGTCATCCACCGGACCCCAACCAACGAATGAAGCGTTGGTGCGTCCGCTGGAATATTGACCGTTTACAGCGATTTCTGCTGTACCTGTCTTGCCAGCCACGCGATAACCTTCCACCAGGGCATCTGAGGCTTCTTGCTCGAGTGAGATGGCGAGCATTTCAGTCAGAATGTCGGAGGTTTCTTTGGTGATGGGGGTGCCAACAACCTGGGGATTGGTATCATATTGCTGCCCGTTCTGAATGTAGGCATGCAATACGTGGGGAGCCATCATTTTACCATCATTAGCTATAGCCGAAGCGGCCATGATCAGTTGAACCGGGGTAACAGCCACACCCTGACCGAATGAATTGGTAGCCAGATTGACTGAATACCACATGGGATCACCAGGTTCGCTCAATGGATAAACTTCTTCATTGGCCAGGTCGATATTGGTACGGTGACCGATATTAAAACGATCCATGTATTGATAAAAACGATCGGGTCCTAATTGGAGGGCGACCCATGATAGACAAACGTTCAAAGAATGCTGCATGCAACCGATCATATTCTGATTGCCCCAGGCACCGCGGTCCCAGTTGTAGATTGGCCAGCCGCCGACTTCGATAACACCGGTGTCGGTGAAAGGGGTATCCCATTTGACGGCGCCTGAATCCAATCCGCTGGCCATGGTGAGGACTTTAAACACAGAACCAGGTTCGTAAACCTGGCTGACGGCCATGTTGTAGGAGGTATCTGCAGGGAAGAGTTGTTCATACTCCCAGTAAGTGTTTGGATCAAGGCGGGGTGTACTGGCCATGGCGATGATGTCACCAGTCTTGGGGTCCATGACGATGATGGTGCCATTTTTTGCGCTGTTATGCTTCACGGCTTTATCTAAAATCTTTTCGACCGTACGTTGTATTTCACGGTCGATAGTGAGAACGAGACTGGCGCCTGCCGGTGCGATGGGAATTTCTTGCATCTCGTATGGATCCAACGGAATGACGACCTTTTGCTTGATTCCTGCGAGCAGGCCGTCGTATTTTTCCTCGACGCCGAAATATCCCTTACCTTTATCCCTGTCAAAGTAAGTGTAAAAGCCAAGAATATTTGAGGCCAAAGTACCTTCCGGGTAAATGCGCTGCAGGTGAGGGGTCCAGACCAGGCCACGCAATGAAGGCAGTTCGGGATTCTCGCCGTAAGGATTGGCTTCTTCATACTGCTGCTTTAAAGCGTCAAGCTTGTCGATCTGATCTACAGGGATGAAATCTTGCAAAGTCACATAGACACTGCCAGTGGAATCATATGGAGTAGTGACACTGGCGAGAACGGTGTTGTAATCTGAGCCAAAGATGCTGGCCATGGTGGTGGCAATGGCGACGGGGTTTCTGACGTATTGCAGCTCGACTCCGAGTTCATAAACCTCTTTATTCCCGGCCAGAAGGTGACCCCAACGGTCGTATATATATCCGCGTTCAGATTGGATGGTACGAACTTCGGTGCCATAGTTGCTGGCCCACGAATCGAGGGTTTTGGCGTGCGTGCTAATCTGGATGCGTACCATCTGAATTGCGATAACCACAATGAAAAGCGACAGGAAAATGCCGAGAACCTTGATGCGGTTCATTTTTAAGAAGAAAGACATCATGCGCCGCCTCCTACACTTTCACTTAGACGGTTGATGCCCTGAAAGAGCCAGTCCCAAATGGATTGTCGGTAAATGGGGAGAACCAAAGTGCGATTCGTTTCATCAAGTCCGGGAGGGGCTGCTAAAACAACTGCTTGTTTACCGGTATAACCAGGAACCATTACATATATTGCATCAGTGGATTTGATGCGTTCAAAGCCCATATCCTTGGCGCGTTGTTCCATGATTGTTACTGAAGTAAGGACCGCGATGTTCGCTTTACGGTCGGCGATTTGACGTTCGAGGGTTTGACGTTCTGCACTCATGCGATAAGCACCCAAACCAGCTGCAGCGGCTTTTCCGCTGATGCTGAGGTAAATACTGGCGACAACGATGACTATTACCAAGGTCAGCAAAAACAAGCCCGCAGATTTAACCTGGCCGCGCCAGGGGGCTTGTTTGAAAGCCTGCGCCCATTTGATGTTGATCTTTCGGCGTTGCCTTCGATTGTTGGTTGATCGTTCACTCGGTGTTGTCATCAAAATACTCTAAATTTTCTCAGCTACCCGTAATTTTGCGCTGCGAGATCGAGGATTGTGTTTGATTTCATCCTCATCAGCTTCAATCGGCCGCCGGGTAAGTTCGATGATCGAAGCTTTGTGTTTACAGGTACAAACCGGTTGTTCTGGAGGGCAGATGCAATCCCTGCTTTCGAGCCGGAAATACTGCTTTACGATGCGGTCTTCCAAAGAGTGGAAGGAAATAACCGCCAATCTTCCTCCGGGAGCCAGAGCCTGGATGGCCTGGGGTAAAAACTCGGATAGTGAAGAAAGTTCCTGGTTGACGGCGATGCGTAAGCCCTGAAAAGAGCGGGTGGCAGGGTGAATCTTGCCTTTTCGACCAATGCTCTTGGCGATCAGGTCGGCCAGTTCGAGGGTTGTATGCAGCGGTCGGGCGTTGACGATGGCTTTGGCAATGCGGCGGGATTGTTGTTCTTCACCGTAACGCCAGAGCATATCAGCGATTTCAGCTTCACTGCTATTGTTGAGCAGTTCTGCTGCACTGACCGACCGGGAAGGGTCAAAACGCATATCCAACGGCCCATCTTTAAGGAAGGAGAATCCACGCTCAGGGGAATCGATTTGCATCGATGACACACCCAAATCGACGACGATGCCGTTTACATGATCCCAGCCAGACGCCAGCAGTTCAGTGGAGAGTGAAGTGTAAGAGGAGTGAGCCAGGCGAACCCGGCTCGAAAATTCTGAAAGACGGCTGCGAGCGATATCGAGCGCCAGAAGATCAACATCCATTCCCAACAACTTACCGCTGGGTGAAGATTGGGTGAGGATACCCCAGGCGTGTCCACCTGCGCCGACGGTTCCATCCACATATCGACCGGAACTCTCAGGGCGTAAAGCAGTTATAATCTGTTGGTAAAGAACAGAGACATGCGGGGCATTTTTACCGCTGTCTATAGTAGTGTCCATTAGAGTGACAAGTCGAACTTTCTGGCAAGTTCAGCGGCAGCATTTGGAACTTTTAAACTTTCATCCTGCGCATTGAGCAGCACTGGTGACCAAATCTCGATTTTTTCGCCTGATCCGATCACTTTTGCTTCACCTTCGAGGTGGGCAAATTCGCGTAGATTTTGAGGAATGATGAAACGACCACTCTTGTCAAATTCGATTTCGGTTGCGTTTCCAAAAAGGAAACGCTGCAGTTTACGCACGTCAGGGTCACCAAAATTGAGTGAGTTTACTTTTTCAGCCAAAGCGTTATATCGGTCGGCAGTCATGACCACCAGGTTGTCATCGAACCAGCTAACAATGAACGCGCCGTCACCCACCTGTTCGCGAAAACGAACTGGGAAGGTGATGCGGTATTTTTCATCGATGTTATGGTCGTATGTACCAGTGAACATAAGTTCTACTTTCCCTATATATGCCAAACGCCGGATATGATTCCGGCGCTCCACTTCGACCCACTATTTACCACTTATTGACACATTATACGCTTTATCAGAGTGGAATTCAAGTGTTTTGGGCAGATTATAGTAAATATTAAGATTGGAGAAAATAATTACGATGAAAACCGCCGCTCGTTTTATTTGTATTTTTTTATTGTTTTACATTGCAGCCTGTGTGCCATTTTCTCAAAAAACAGTAGAACCTTCAGTAACATCCATCCCCCAGCAGAGCGAAGAAACGGCGCTGCCCACGCTTGACGCAGGTTTGAGCGTGGAAAGGCTGCAGAATAGAGTCTATCTCTCTCCAAGTTTTGAAAAACCAATACAGTTGATTAATGGCGCTTATAGTGAAGAAGACTTGACGATTACGCTTCTACCCCAGATTGCGATTGGCGATCTGACGGGGGATCAGAAGAATGACGCGGCAGTATTGTTGGCAGAAAACAGCGGAGGCACTGGAAATTTTGTTTCACTTGTGGTAATTGCCAGTCAGGATGGAGAATATCACCAGGTTGGCAGTCAACTGATCGATGATCGGCCGATAATCCAATCTCTGGGTATTACAGATGGATCAATTATATTGGAGGCAACGATCCACGGAATTAATGATCCAATGGTCTCACCAACTGTGGAAGTTAAGCAAACTTATAAATTACTAGAAAATTATCTGACAATGGTAAGGCAATCGTCCACAGCGCAGGGTGGGACGGAACGATCGATCGCCATCGAATCCCCCGTGAATGGGAGTGATGTGTCGGGTACGATCCAACTCAAGGGCAGCATGCCTATCGCGCCTTTTGAGAATAACTTAAGTTTCAAGATCGTTGACTTGGACGGGACTGACCTTTATAACACCGGCTTCATGGTCACATCTGCGGATTTGGGCATGCCGGCTGCTTTTAATAACGAGATTACTTTACCTGTTCTCCCCAGCGGAGCGTGGGTAAGGTTGGAACTGGCTGAATTAAGCATGGCGGATGGTTCAGTGATTTGTATGGATTCGATCTTGGTTAAAATCAAATGAACCTGAATAATCAATTGGAGCGATCTATGGTATTGAAACGTATTACACTTGCGACACTCATTTTTACCTTATTAGGTTCAATTTTTGCATTATGCGTTTTAGGTTTCAATATCCCGTGGGCGATACCATTGACGCCCATCATTACGTTTTCTTCATTTATTTTTTCCATTCTGCACTCCAGCCAGATCGAGGGTTGGATCAAGACTTTGTTCTTTGTTGTGTTGGTGGTTGCAGCAGGCTTGTTCTTTGAGAGCCTGGGTGTGGCAACCGGATTGGTGTATGGGCCGTACCATTATTCCGATCAACTCGGCCCCAAATTCCTGGGGTTGGTACCTTACTTGATCCCCATAGCATGGACCTTCATGATGTATCCGTCAATGGTGATTGCCAAGGCCATTACGCCCACAAGGTGGGGTGTCTTGCTGCGCGGTTTTAGTATTGCTGCATTGAGTGGAGTGATCATGACTGCCTGGGACGTGGTGATGGATCCCATGATGGTGGCAGGCGGCAACTGGGTATGGGAAGTCAAAGGCGCTTATTTTGGTGTGCCGCTTCAAAACTTTTGGGGTTGGTGGCTGACCACTTTCGTGGCAGTGGGTTTGTTCTTGTTGATCACTCGAAAAATGCCGGTCAAAATCCCTTTGATCCCGGATCGTTGGGCGGTGTGGATGTATGTGATGACCGGGGCAACCTCATTTGCGACCTGTCTGATCGTTAATTTGCACGGCCCGGCACTCGCAGGACTTTTCGCCATGCTGCCGTGGATGGTGATGGGGTTGATCAAGACTTCGAAAGGTGAAAAAGGGATTTAGGAGAAAAATGCCGCCGTTGATGCGTAAGATTTTCTGGTTTCTTAATAAGTTTTTCATGGTGCCCATCTTCCGGCTGGGATTGGGAGGCATTTTCACCAACCCCTTCAGTGGATATATCATGGTGCTCAAGGTGATTGGACGCAAAAGCGGCAAGCTGCGCTACGCGCCGGTGAACTATGCCATATATAAAGGAAGCGTCTGGTGTATCTCAGGTGGACGAAAAACCTCCGACTGGTACAAGAATCTGGTTGCCAACCCCGGGATTGAAATGATCATGCCCGGGGGTGCGTTCTACGGCCAGGTGAGTGAAGAAAGCGACCGTGAAACGCGGCGGATTGTAATCCGACAGGTATTAAAGAACGCCGGTTTCGCCGGGTTCTTCGAAGGCTACAATCCGTGGAAGATTAGCGACGAAGAACTGTTGGGTAAAATCGCTGATATGCCGCTTTTGAAGATTACTCCCATGGGAATTGGCAATGGGGCATCCGATTCGGGCGGATGGGTGTGGATTACGATGCTTGTGTTGACCATTTTGTTGATCATATTATTGATTATATTGATCTAGCGGAACCGTTTAAAACAATTGAAAAAAGCGCCAGGTGATGAATTTCACCTGGCGCTTTTGGAACTCTCTTAAGGTCATTGAGCAGTCGGAAAAGTCACTTCTGCAGTCATACCCCATTTGATGCGCGGATCGGGGTTCTTGATTAGCACATGAACCGTGTAAAGGATGTCGCCCGCCGAGGTTTTTGGCGCCTGGGATATTTCTTTTACGGTACCTGTCAATTTGAGTTCGGGGAGTGCGTCAACTGAGACGACAACGGTATCTCCCATCGTGATATTGACCACGTCATACTCGGTCAGATCGCTGGTATCTACATACCACTGTGTGGGGTCAATCAATGCGATAGCCCAAATGGTGGGGCCAACCTGTTGACCGAGGGCGATATTAACATCCGCGACTACACCGGCAAAGGGCGCCTTGATCTCATAATTATCCACTGCGTATTGGGCAGCAGCGACTTGTGCCCGTGCATTATCCAGGCGGGCTTGAGCAACGGCCAGTTTTTCGGGATCCATTCCATCTTTAAGGCGATCATATTCTTTCTGCGCATCATCCAATTGCGCCTTGGCGACCTGGACCTTTCCATCCGAAATTAGTACATCCTGATTTGAGGGATCCAGATAATTGTAAACTCGGTTGTTCTGGGCATTGTGCAAGTTCATTTTTGCCTGGGCCAGGTTATTTAATGCAGCCGCTTTTATTGGATCACTATCAACGGTTTCAGAATATTTGTCATATTCTTTCTGAGCTTTTTCAACTTTATCCTGGGCGATGATGATAGAAGCATTGATAGCATCGATTTTGTTCTGGTCGGTCACTTGAGGAGTGTCGATCTCTTTGCGATTCCACACCGCTTTATTGTACGCATCTTGCGCTGTGGCGAGGTTCAACTGAGCCTGAGCGGTGGCGAGATCTGAGGTGCGTTCGAGAATATTTAAGGCCTGTTCAGCCGAAGCAAGTTCCAGTTTGGCGGTGGTCAAATTGGCGATGGCCGGTTCACTATCACTTAGTTTTGCCAGTACCTGTCCCTTGGAGATATTGTCCCCTTTTTTGACCAAAATTTCAGAAACCCTGCCTTGAGCCAGGAAGGAAAGGTAAAGGTTTTGTTCGGGCACAAAATGGGCTTCGGAAACGACTGTATCTGAAGAGATAACCGGAGTGGCAGTGATTGACACCGGTGTTGTTGTTTTACATCCAATCAATAAGATAGCAACCGTGATCAGTGTAACTAACAGAACCAAGTTTTTTTTCATTTTTCTTCTCCTCGAACCATAACTACTCGTAAGCCAGTACTTCACGGATGGTAAGACTTGCGGCGTTGCGTGCTGGAAGCAGACTGGCAAGCGCAGACAAAACAAAGACGACAAGAAGCCAGATCAAGAAACCCAGGAAGGTGAAAATGACCTTAATTGGTGATTGGAAAACCGCAAGACTGACGATATCAGACAACATATAAGTTATGGGAATGCTTAGGATGGCTCCTAACACCCACGAAATTCCACCAATGGCCATCCCCTCAAGGATGACAGTTTGCATGATGGCACGGTCCACAGCGCCTATGGAGCGCATTACACCAATTTCACGGGTGCGTTCAAGCACATTCATACCCATTGTACCCGCCAGACCCATGCTGCCGACTACGGCGGTTAGAATGGCCATAATCAACAGGAAGGTGATCAAAATATTCAGGCTTTCTGAGGCGCTTTTTAATGCTGAATCTCCAGTGCGCACCTGGTTGACGTGATAACCATTATTTTGAAAATAGGCATCAATATCTGCGCCAATCTCTTTTTGATAGTTCTTGTCATGCTTATCCAATATGATGCGGTATGAAAAAGACCGGTTATTCTGGTGAGTGATCCTGGAAATGTATTCATAAGTTCCGTAGGCAAAAGTGCCTTCTTGAGGGACGAATTTGAAAATACCAACCACAGTCCAATATTCTTTCTTGCCGTAGATCTTGATGCGGATCTTGTCGCCGGGTTTTAGATCGGGGTAGCTTGAT
>PNNU01000100.1 GCA_013824385.1 Anaerolinea sp. | reverse complement strand
TCCAACAAAATGGATCTGTGCCACTCCTGGTCAGTAAACCCGGATTGTGCATCCGTGTTTGAAACGAATACCTGATCCAATCCTCCCCAACTTCCACGACCCAGATAATAGGCTTCAAGAATGGTGGCACTTGGAGATTTGTAATAGGGGTTGCGCCCTGTGTTGGAACTGATCTCATAAAGGGTGGATCCCAGAAGCACCACAATCAATAATGAGGTGACGATCAGAAACACCTTAATTAAAGTCCAGACCAGGCGGCGTTGAATGGTTTTGATTGAATTGTTAGAGGGAGGATTCATTCTTACCTATAATCCGCTAAATTTATAGCCAACCCCGTGGACTGTGGTGATCAGATCACGTTCCGCCCCGGTGGGGTCGAGTTTCTTTCTTAAATTTCGCATGTGTGAATCGATGGCGCGTTCATAACTTTCAAAAGCCACTCCGCGGACGGAAATCAGCAGTTGGGAGCGCGAAAAAATGCGTCCGGGCTGACTGGCCAGAGTGGCTAAAATTTCAAATTCAGTAGGGGTGAGGGTGATCTCGCGATTTTCAATCGAGACCATGAAACGATTGCGGTCCATGGTGATACCCCCGGCACGGATCACTTCGGCGGTGGAATCTCCTTGCACGCGCCGCAGCACCGTACGCACGCGGGCGACCATTTCACGCGGGCTGAAAGGTTTAGTGATGTAATCATCCGCGCCCAGTTCAAGACCGATGAGCTTGTCTGATTCTTCGACACGTGCAGTGAGCATGATGATGGGGGTCTTGCTCTCTTTGCGGATCTGCCGGCAGACATCGAGGCCGTCGATGCCGGGCAGCATAAGATCAAGGATGATCAGATCGGGTTTCTCGCGCTGCATTCTCTCAATCCCGGTAGGACCGTCCAATGCACTCACGACATCAAACCCGGATGCCTTTAGGTAATCCTGGCAGATTTCGACTATCTTTGGTTCATCATCGATTATCAGTATTTTCTTTAACATGTTTACCTGATTATGACATAAAAATGGAGGGAATGAAACGATCCTGAGGCTGACATATAGGGAAAGTCAGCCCCAGGAGATAGCAACTCAGGCTTCGACAGGAGCCTGTTTGGATTTGGGTAAAAAGCAAAGGACCAAAACGGCTGCGGCAAGCACAAACTTAACCAGAGTAATGATGATGCTTGAATCAAAACGCATCTGGAAGAGGCTTGGGATGAGTGCCAGCAGCACAAGAATGCCGGTGACAATCGCCCACTTGCGGCCCCAATCCCTGGACAACATGATTCCAACAACAGAGAGGATGCCAAGGAGAGCGATTAGAATGGCCACTCCGGTCTGAACCCCACTCAGCAGCTGCATCAACTTCATGCTGGTGTTGTTGCCGCTGAAGTTGGGTCTGGTACCGGTATTGCCACCGTCCATTCCAGAAGGCGGTAGAAAATCTTGACTACCTCCAGAAGGCAGCTGAGCTCCATCAGGTCGGGTCGCACCGTCCGGCAAGGCGGCGCCATCCGGCATTTGACCGGGTTGGAAGTTTCCACCATTTCTGTTGCCGATCACTGCCCCACCGGCCAATTGGAAGACGAGGGTGACTACGACGAGCACGATCAGCAAACCGGATGCAATTACGAGAGTTAAAGGTTTATTTTTGAACATAGTCTTCTCCATTTGATATTTATTCGTAGCGCAGTGCTTCTATCGGGCTGAGTTTGGAGGCCTGCCAGGCAGGGTAAATTCCAAAGAACAAACCTATCATTGCCGAGAAAGTAAAGGAGAGCACGAGTACATCAACGGTGATAGAAGCGGTGATCAATCCCAGGAAGGTAACCACGCCTGCGATGGCTGCGCCAAGCGCAATGCCGAGTACTCCGCCGATCAGAGACAGGGTGACTGTCTCGACCAGGAACTGAAAGAGGATGGCTTTGCGGGGAGCCCCCACCGCCTTACGCAGACCAATCTCTCGGGTTCTTTCGGTCACGGATACCAGAGTGATATTCATAATGCCTATACCGCCGACGAGCAATGAGATGCCCGCGATGGCGCCCAGAAGAGCAGTTAGCGTGGAGGTGATTGAACTCAAGGAAGAGAGCATCTGTGCCTGGCTGGAAACGCTGAAGCCCAGGTCATCATTCAATCCGAGGCCGTGTTGAGAACGCAAGACTGTTTCTACCTGGCTGATGACCGCATCGGTGGTTTCTGCCGTCGCCGCCGAGATGGAAATTCCTGATAAGGTATATTTGCTGTTGCTCCTGGCTCTGGTTCCAAACACTTTGGAATAGCCGGTTTCAAGAGGGATGAGCACATTTGAGTCGCCGCTCATAAAACCGCTTGTTCCTTTAGAAGCAAGTACGCCGATTACTTCAAAATCCACGTTATTGATCTTGACGGTACGGCCAATCGGATTAAGTCCCTCAAAAAGGTCCGTAGAGACGGTCGCACCGATCACAGCCACACGCTTTTTGGTCAATCCATCAGACGAAGTGAAAAAGCGGCCCAGTTCGATGGTTTGCAAGGTGACCGTCTCGTATGACGGTGTGATGCCGATGACACTATAAGTGGAGGTGCGGTTTGAAGTGGCAACGGATTCCTGAGTCTGATAGTAGGGTGCAATCCCGGCGATGTTATCCACTTTAACGGTAATGGCTTCGTAATCAGAATAGAGCAGGCTGGCTGTTGAAGAAGAACTACCGCCGGGTCTGAACATTCTGCTCGAAGAGACGGTCACCAAATTGGTGCCCATGCCTTCCACCTGGCTGGTGATGCCGGAGGTGGCGCCCTTGCCGATGGAGAGTAAGGCGACCACGGCAGCCACACCGATGACGATGCCCAGCACAGTCAAAGAAGACCTCAGTTTGTTGGCCTTTAAGGCTCTTAGTGCGATGCGGATATTATTGAGTATGCTCATTTTTGCACCTGTACGTCGTTTTTACCGGTTGAATTGTCCAGAAAATCATCAGGCCGCGGCGTGCCGGCTTTGATGGGGTTCTTGTTGATTTCATCACGCAGCACTTTTCCATCCATCAGCGTGATGATGCGTTCAGTATGCCGCGCCACAAAAGAATCGTGTGTGACGTAAACGACAGTTTGTTTTTTCGAATTATGCAATTGTTGAAATAAAGCCATGATCTCAGCACCGGTTTTGCTATCCAGGTTGCCGGTGGGTTCGTCGGCCAGAAGAAGGGCAGGGTCATTCACCAGGGCGCGGGCTATGGCCACACGCTGCTGCTGTCCGCCTGAGAGCTGGTTGGGATGGTGTTTCATGCGGTCTTTGAGGCCGACAGTTTCCAACGCTTCTTCAGCCCGTGCGATTCGATCTTTAATCTTTGTTCCGTCATAGGTTAAAGGCAGCATGACGTTTTCAAGGGCGCTGGTACGCGGCAGCAGGTTGAACTGCTGAAAGACAAATCCGATTTTATGAGCACGCAAGCTGGCTAATTGGTTTTCTTTCAGGCCAGCCGCGGGTTGATTGTCAACCAGGTATTCTCCACTGGTAGGGGTGTCGAGACATCCCAGGATGGCCATGAGTGTACTTTTTCCGGATCCGGAAGGGCCCATGATGGCGACCATTTCTCCGTCGTTGATCTTGAGGCTTACGCCATCCAGCGCATGCACCTCGTCGTCTCCGAGTTTATAAACTTTTGTAATTACTTTTGCTTCAATCATAAGAACGCCTCTTTTTCCGTTCGATTAGGGCATGGGAGCGCCGCCGGAGGGGGGTTCCCCGCCGCCGGTTGTGATCATGCCGCCACCCATGCCGCCTTGATCTTCGGTTTCATCGGACGTGGAGGATGAAGTTGAAGAATAGAGTTGAACCACATCACCTTTTTTTAGGTCACCGGTCACGATCACAGTTTGATCCACGATCTGACCGCTGACAACCGTTACGCGTTCGGTCACACCGTTATTGACACGTGTGACGTATTCGCCCTGGGCATCATTTAATACGGCACTCACAGGTACGAAGAGCACACTTTGGGGTGAACCAGTATTGATAACGACAGTGGCTGTTGCGCCAATCAGAATCGCTGGATCGGATTTATCCAACTCAACCCGGACGGTGTAATTGACCACACCTGAGGTTGATGTGCCGATCGGGTCAATCATGGTCACTTTGCCGGTTCCAACCAGATTGTTTAGAGAATCAAAGGTGATGTCAGCAGTATTACCCACTTTTACCTGGGCGATAGAGGTTTCATCGACCTGAACATCCACATACAATTTGGTGCGGTCCACTAGAGCAAGTGCTTTGGTGCCTGCCGAGACCACATCACCGACTTGCGAATAGATCACTGCAACTTCACCACTAAAGGGGGCAATAATACTGAGTTTGTTTACGGTTGCCTGAGCGGCATCCACAGCAGCCTGGGCGCTGGTAATGGCGTCAGAATTGTCACCGTTTTTGATCAGATCGTAGGCGCGTTGAGCGTCATCCATCTGAGCCTTGGCAAGATTCAATTCACCGGTAATCGTGGCTGAATCCATGGCGTTGGGGGTGCTGGTGTAGTAGTTATAGATTGAGGTGGCTTCTTTCAAATCAAGTGTGGCTTGCGCCAGGGTGGCCCGCGCTTGAGCCTTGCGTGTATCAGAATCCGCTGCTTCGGAATAACCGTTGTAATTATCTTTTGCTTTGTCATACGCGGCCTGTGCATTGATGACGTTGACGCGCAGAATGGCGTTGTAATCTTCAGAACCGACGGTCTTGCCAAGCGTGTAAGATTGGCCGAGCGCCTTGTAATAGGCATCTTTGGCCGTGTTCAAGGCTACTTCTGCTTCTGCCAGCGAGGTATTGGATTCTTTGGCGTTGTTCAGGTTCTGCTGCGCGGTGATCAAAGTGGAAATGGCCTCGATGACATCCGCGGGTGCGGTGGTGGAATTGAGTTTCATCAAGGTATCGCCATCCGTAACGTTGTCATTGGTGGCAACATTCACTTCTTGAACCGTACCGCTTGTTTCCCAGGTAATAACTGCAAGTTGTTTGGCGCTGACTGACCCTGAAGATTCAACAGTATCAGTCATGGTCGATTCGGTTACAACGCCCGTACCTGCTGATGCAGATGCAGCGGCATTGCTCGAACAGCCTGTAATCATCATCACAATTAAAATGATGGGGACGATCATGGTTAATCTTGATTGTTTTTTCTGGAACATGTTAATCTCCTTGTTTTATTAATTTCTTAAAATGTTGGTTCCTGGTAACTTTAATTACAAGTTGGTAAAAACGTTTTCTAAGAGTGGGTTTGGATGTTTTGTTTATCTAAATATTCCACCAATGCCTCCAAACAGCCCTCCTCGATTTTGATTTGTTGTCGCGGTTGTATCTGTTGCGGAGCTTGAAAAGAGTTCAACCCGATCATTTTTTACCAAGGCGCCTGTTACAACGACTGTTTCATCAGAAATATCTCCGGTTACCACTTCTATGCGTTCAGTGCTGCCATCGGTCTTGACCTGCATCACATATTCTCCCTGAGCGTCATTGAGAACCGCAGCCACAGGCACGAATAATTTGTTTTGCGGATCACTGGTTGTAATGGTTACTGTGGCAGTGGCGCCGATGTAAATCTGAGGATCTGGCTTATCCATTTTGACACGCACTGTATAGTTCACTACGCCAGACGAACTTGCGCCAATCGGGTCGATCAAAACGACCTTTCCCGAAGTGTCGATATTTAGTCCTGAAAATGAAATGGATGCCGGATTACCGACTTTGACGGTTGAAATTAAATCTTCAGTTACCAATACGTCTATATACAGTTCCGAGCGATCGTAGAGAACAACAGCCTTGGTACCGGCAGAAACCATGTCACCGGGTTGTGAATAAACCATGGCGACCTGACCATCAAATGGGGCGATAATGCTTAATTTATCCACTGTAGCTTGAGCAGCTGTGACCGCGGACCGGGCTTTGTTGATGGCATCGACGTTGCCGTCACTGGCTTCATCGTAGGTTTTTTGCGCTTCATCCAATAGGGATTCGGCGAGGTTGTAGTCAGATGTGATGAGTGCAGCTTCGACTGCGTCAGGGGGATTGCTGAAGTGGTTCAAGGTGATCAGGGCGTCATTTTCAGCAATTCTGGCTTTAGACAGGGCTGCAAGTGCGTTGGCTCTTTGTGAACTGGTTTCTGAATAATCTGCATAACGGTTGTAGTTGCCAACAGCGCGCAATGTTTGCGATTGCGCGTTCAAATAGGCTGCGCGCAGAATTGCAATGTACTCTGAAGAACCGACCGGTTGGTTCAGAGTGTTATACGCAAGCAAGGCTTTGTCGTAGGCAGTCTTGGCATCGTTGAGTGCCACTTCCGCTTTTGCCAGATCGGTTGTGGATTCTTGGATATTTGCAAGGTTTTGTTTGGCGGCTATAAGGTTGGAGATGGCTTTGTTCACATTTGAAGGAGCCGTCTTTGAATCCAGGGTCATGAGTTCCGTACCGCTGGTAACTGACAGGCCATTTTGAATTGCTACTTGTTCCACGGTTCCGCTGGTTGCCCACGATAAAGTCACCAACTGTTTGGCAGCTACCGAACCGGATGATTCAATTGTGTTTGTCACTGATGCTTCTGTCACAACACCAGTTTCTATTGCGGAAGCAGAAGAATTTGAATTTGAGCAGCCTGTTGCCAATATCGGCAAGAGTAATAAACAAAAAATAAGTGCTAGCTTGTGGCGCAAGTTTTGTTGCATGGTTCACTCCTGAGCGTTTTTGAATAATCCAACGATACACTGCAAATGTGCAGAAATTGTGCAGAAGGAATTGATAATTGTGGAAACCTAAAATGGTAATTAGTTGAAAATTTATGCATAATGAATGTTCTTATTGGTGGGTTTTATGGTTTAATCAGATCTATGGATACTTCTCGATACGATTCATTTATTCAGCAATACCCCGAATTTCTTCAAACCCTGGAACTTGACGAGTTGCGCAAGAGAGATTACACAAGACTTGAGCAGACAGGCCAGGTTTACCTGGATTACACCGGCGGTGGTCTGTATGCCGAATCACAGGTTAAGGCGCATCAGAAGATGTTGTTGGAAGGTGTGTTTGGAAATCCACATTCCACCAACCCTTCATCTCTGCACTCCACCGAACTGGTAGAAAACGCGCGTTCGGCGGTCTTGTCGTTCTTCAAAGCGGACCCCAAAGAATATGTGGTGATCTTTACGTCAAACGCCAGCGGGGCACTCAAGTTGGTGGGAGAGTCTTATCCGTTCACTAAAAACAGCCGCTACCTTTTAACTTTTGATAACCACAATTCAGTCAACGGCATTCGAGAATACGCTTTGGCCAAGGGTTCTGCGGTTACTTACATTCCTGTGATGCCGCCCTTCATGCGCGTGGATGAAAACAAGCTGGTTGGCTATCTGGAAGATAATGATCCCAAAGGTAACAACCTCTTTGCTTATCCAGCCCAGTCCAACTTTTCGGCTGTCCAACATCCGCTTGAGTGGATTGAACTGGCACATCAAAAAGGTTGGGATGTGCTATTGGATGTGGCCGCTTTCTCGCCAACCAATAAACTGGATTTAAGCCTCTACAAACCTGATTTTGTGCCCATCTCTTTTTACAAAATGTTTGGCTACCCTACCGGGGTGGGTGCCTTGATCGCAAGACGAAAAGTATTGACCAAGCTGCATCGTCCGTGGTTTGCGGGGGGCACAATTACGGTCGCTTCGGTGCAGGCTGAAAAACATTACCTGGCTGAAGCACCGATGGCTTTTGAAGACGGCACTCTGGACTATTTGAATATCCCGGCAGTGGAAATTGGATTACGGCATTTGCAGAGCATTGGTATGGAAAAGATCCACCAGCGTGTGTTGTGCTTAACCGGTTGGCTGCTGCAGAATCTGCTTGAGGTCAAACATCCCAATGGAACACCGCTGGTCAGGTTTTACGGACCATTGAATACCGATCGACGTGGAGGGGCGCTGGCCATGAACTTCGTGGATGATGCCGGCCGGGTCGTTGATCACCGCTGGATCGAAGAACACGCTAATAAAGTGGATGTTTCATTGCGCACGGGATGTTTCTGCAACCCGGGTGCCGGTGAATTGGCGTTGGGGATCTCTTCTTCAGAACTTACATCGTGTTTTAACCAACCTGTACATGAACAACGGCTCACCTATAATGAGTTCCGTCTGTGTATTGATGGCAAGGCGTCTGGCGCGGTAAGGGTTTCTGTTGGATTGGTCAGTAATTTTGAAGACGTTGAGGCATTCATCCGGTTCGCTCAAAGCCTGGTCAGGTAAAACCGGAACGATGATGAAGAAATTGTCAGCATTTTTTTATCGGGTTTCCTCAGGTTGGGTGGCATTGATTGGTCTGCTGGTGTTTGTGATTTTCAGCGTGTTGGTTCTGCCCGTTGAATCCGCGCGTGTGGATGCCTATTCACAAGGATTGGGCAGCCCCGATACCAGCTTCATTTATGATAGCAAGATGCTGCTGCAAATGGCCGAAGCGTATGGTGAAGAAGGACGGTCAGCGTTTTTGACAGCACGATGGGGTTTTGATCTGGCTTTTCCACTTATCTTTACATTCTTTTTCATTACATCCATCAGTTTTCTTTTTAAGAAGGGATTGGGAGGTTCTTCCAATTTACTCCTAATCAATTTAGTCCCTTTGTTAGGTTTGTTTTTTGATCTGGCAGAAAACACTGCCACTTCGGTAGTGATGGCAGCGTATCCGCTTGTGGGTACCTGGGGACAGTTTTTGGCTCCAGTTTTTACCCCTATTAAGTGGATATTTGTGACAATATGCATGCTTTTATTGTTTATTGGGTTATTATTATGGTTAACCAAGCGTATAAAAATTATCAATAGACAAAACAATTAGAGTCGACTCATCCCGTGGCAGTTTGTTTTTGAACACCATTATGGTAAAAGGGCAATGCATAGTTGAACCATAACGAGTTGGAGATGAGTTGCTGATGACTGGTAATGCAATACCATTCTTAGATCAACACGAATCTTTTCTGCGATTTATATACGGACTGCTCTATTTTTCATTTGGGCTGTCCGTATTTATCCATTCACGTCGATTTTCGAGACTTATTTTAGCGAAGAGTTTGCCATGGCTGGGTTGGTTTGGGGTTCTGACGGCAGTATACGAGTGGGGAAAAATTTATATCGCTTTTGCTGTTGAATTTCGAGGTCAAGAAAATTTTGTAATTTTTCAAATCCTTCATCAACTTATTTTGGCATTGTCACTTGTTTCATTATTTCAATTTGGGATTGATTTGTTAAGACCTTTTGAGGCACGTTACAGGTGGGTGAGGCTTGTGCCAAGTTTTGTATTTGGTTTGTGGCTTTTTGGCCCGTTTATCATCGGATTTTCGTTGATTACAGATATTCATGATTGGGTTTCATTCGTAGCAGGAACTGCGGCACGCTTCATCTGTATTCCGGCTTCCGTTGTGTCTGTGGTGGGGTTGATTCATCAACAAAGACGTCAAATTAAACCAATGAAAATTCCCCATATGGATGCAATGACCAGATTTGCTGCCGGGGCATTAGCTGCTTACGGATTTTTTGGCGGTATTTTTGGACCGAAATCTTTCTTCAAGCCGGGTATATTATTTACGTTTGATTCTTTTACCGAGTTTGTGGGTATTCCTCCGCATGTATTCATGTCTATCGCAGGAGTA
>PNNU01000099.1 GCA_013824385.1 Anaerolinea sp. | reverse complement strand
AGAATTACCGGTGACCATTTACCAAAAGGGTTAATAACTCAAAAATGCAACAACTCTGCTTTTCTGTGAAAAGTATTTTTGATGCAATTGTCCTAAATTTGATAGTTCTTGATAGAGTTCCCCGATATAATCCAATAAGAAATAAACAATAAAGGAATCATTATGCGAGAAGTCGCCGTAATTGGAATCGGGCAAGTTAAGGTGGATGAAAATTGGGAAAAATCCCTGCGTGAATTGGCCGGAGATGCCGCCCTGTCTGCTCTGTTGGATTCAGGTCTGCAAAGAGTGGATGCCGTCTACGTAGGCAACATGATGTCTGGTTCTGCGAATCACCAACAGCACCTGGGAGCCTATATCGCAGATTGGATCGGCATGCGCCACGCGGAAGCCTTCCGGCTTGAGGCTGCCTGCAGTTCGGGTGCCGCCAGTTTTCGCACCGCCGTCATGGCGGTAGCCTCGGGTCAGGTCCAAACGGCTTTGGCGATTGGCGTCGAAAAAATGACCGACAGCCCCGGCGACGAAATTACAGCACACCTGGCCACCGCCGCCGATGCCGATTGGGAAGCCGATCAGGGTTTATCCTTCGTGGCATTAAATGCATTGATCATGCGCCGCTACATGTATGAATACGGCTGGGGAAAAGAAGCGTTTGCCCCGTTTGCCGTGAATGCACATGCCAATGCCGTACACAACCCGTACGCCCGGTTTCATGAGCCAACCAGTATTGAAAAGTATCTAAAGGCAGGAATGATCGCTGACCCCATCAACTTGATGGATGCATCCGCCATTGGTGACGGAGCCGCAGCCGCGGTGGTTGTTCCGCTTGAACTGGTTAAATCTGCTGGCAGGCGGCTTATTCGTGTTATAGGGTCTTCTGCTGCCACTGACACCATTGCCGTTGACCACCGCAAAGATCCGTTATGGCTCAAAGCAGCCTATGAATCAGCAAAACAGGCTTACTCGCAAGCAGGCATCACACCAGCCGATATCGATCTTTTTGAACTTCACGACGCCTTTTCGATCATGGCTACCCTTTCGCTTGAAGCCAACGGGTTTGCCGAACGCGGCAAGGGTCCACAGTTGGCTCTGGATGGAGAAATTACACCAACCGGGAAGATCCCCATTGCCACCCGCGGTGGACTCAAAGCCCGCGGCCATCCGGTCGGTGCCACTGGCATGTATCAGATTGTGGAAGTCGTTCAACAGTTGCGTGGCGAAGCCGCCGGTTCGCAAGTGGATGGGGCGCGCATCGGTATGGCACAAAACATAGGTGGAAGCGGCTCCAATATCATCACACATATTTTTCAGACGGTATAATTGCTGAAAATAAACAAAAAATATTGGTAGCCAATCGAATCGATGACAACGCTTTCTACAAAAGTAATTAAGCATCATCAAGAAAAAACCTTTCGCACCCTAAACGCCTCGAAGCTGCGCAGTCCGCAAGATGCCGTCAAATTCGTAAACGACCGCGGATTCATTTTCTTCTGGCCGGTTAAAGGCATCACCATGCCCAGCCTCTGGTGTGGTGTGGCGGGAGACCGTCCCGTCGCTGATGGCCACGATGACCCCGGGCACATCAGTTGGAGTTGGAAAGATCAGATGCTGGATAAACGTGTCTGGTATTACGGGCGCATTCTGCGAAAGAGAAACACCATCATTTCGCTGCAAACAGCTCCTTATTTCTATGCCCTTTCGCCCAATTTTGGCGAGCCCGAGTTGGAAATCAGCGATCAATATCGTGAAGGCCTCATTCCGCTTGAAGTAAAACTCATCTTTGAAGCGCTGCTTGATAAAGGTCCTCTGGATTCGCTCGCTTTACGGCGTGAAGCCCACCTCTCCGGTCCAAACAGTAATACCCCCTTCAACCGTGCACTTGACATTTTACAGCGGGATTTTAAAGTCATGCCCACAGCCATTGCAGAAGTGGGCACCTGGAAATACGCTTTTGTCTACGATCTAACCCACCGCTACCATCCCGAACTGTTGGAGCAAAGCCGCTTCATTTCTGAAAACCAGGCTCGCGACCATCTGGTTACTTGTTTTTTCAACTCAGTCGGTGCTGCAAGCGAAAAACAGGTCCAAACTCTGTTTGGATGGACGCAGCAGGAAGCCCAAAAAACCATTTACCGCCTTCAGAAATCCGATTTACTCTCAGCCCCCATCGAATTGGAAGACACTTCTGGCCAGTTTGTTTGCCTTACCTCTCTATTGAAATAAAGCAGCTTATATAAATTCATTAAACCTCATATTAACCTAGAGTGCTTTCCCTATTTCAATTCAACAAAATCCATCAATATTAGTGTTTAGCTCAATTTTCTGCCATAAATGAGCTATCGCTTTTCTACGAAAGGATATAATTTATATACTGAAAAAATGTTCATTTCGGAGAGTGTAAATGCGATTTCCAATTACCAAGCGAACACGCGGTAAATATCGATTTGATTCTTCTTTTTTTGCTCCGGATGGCAAGGTATCCCTCCCTGATGTTAGATCATTACATTCCTTCGTCTATCAGATAAATCAAACCAACAATCCGCAGGATTTTCCAGGAAAAACACTTAAATCGAGCCAAATTCACGGTATGGGTTTATTGGATGAAATTTTTCACCGTGTTTTCTCTCTTTATCAACAATCCAATCCCAAAATCATCAATAATTTATTTTCTTCTTTACAAGTAACCTTTGTGCCTGCCAATCTGGATATACTCCTAAATCTGTTCGTCAAACATTATCCCCCTCAAAATGTCTTTGAAGAACGAGTTACAACCCAAGATTTTCTTGCAGCAGATGGAGAAACCTGCCCGAATAAAGAAACCGTTCTTATTGACCTCATTCTTCTATGGGTGTCCACGCAAAACCAGGCATTAATCCCTTTTGCCAGCCTGATATGGGAACCGGACGTGTTAATTCATCCGCTCTTCAACCCGATTCTGAAATACATCGAACGATCTTTTTCTGATTTGCCCGGTTTTGGACCTGACAAACAGTCCTTGATCGAAATGCTCAAATCTCCTGCCGAAAAAGTGCCAGATTCCATACCAGGTCAGCTCGAATACATCCGCGCTCGTTGGGGATTCTTGTTGGGCGATCTGATCAATTTCCAACTACTAAACAATATTGACCTGATACAAGAGGAAGAAAAGCCTGGGTTTACCAGGCCTGGACCGGCTGCGGTTTTAACATACGATTCAATAACAATGTCCGCTTCTTCTACATCAGGGTTTGATCGTGAAGCCAAAGCATTCAGCCTGGATCGCGAATGGATGCCAGGTTTGGTGCTGATTGCGAAAAATATTTTTGTCTGGCTGGAACAACTTTCAAGAAAGTATCAACAATCGATCACAACACTGGACCGAATTCCTGATTCTGAACTAATGAATTTGCAGGCTCACGGCATCAACGGATTATGGTTGATTGGTTTATGGCAGCGCAGCCCCGCTTCAGCGCGGATTAAACAACTCACAGGCAACCCTGATGCAGTATCATCTGCCTATTCACTCTACACCTATAAAATAGCCGAAGAACTGGGCGGAGACAACGCCTACGAAATTTTAAAACAAAAAGCAGAAAATTTTGGCATCCGTCTGGCTTCGGATATGGTACCCAATCACATGGGGATTGATTCAGAATGGGTAATCCAGCATCCCGAATGGTTTCTTGCAGTGGATCAATGTCCCTTCCCTTCTTACAGCTTCAACGGACCTGACCTTTCTACCGACGAAAATATATTGATCCAGATCGAGGATCATTATTATGATCGATCAGATGCAGCCGTGGTCTTTCGCCGCATGGATAAACGCTCGGGACAAATTAAATATATTTATCACGGCAACGACGGCACTGCCATGCCCTGGAATGACACCGCCCAACTAAACTACCTCGATCCAAATGTGCGTGAAATTGTCATTCAGATGATTATTGAAATCGCGCGCAAATTCCCGATCATCCGTTTTGATGCTGCCATGACTCTGGCAAAAAAACATATCCAACGTCTTTGGTATCCAGAACCGGGAGCCGGTGGCGCAATACCATCCAGATCCGGATATTCAATCTCACAGCATGACTTTGACCGTGCCGTGCCCAAGGAATTCTGGCGTGAAGTGGTTGAAAGAGTTGAAAAAGAAGTTCCTGGCACCTTGTTGTTAGCCGAAGCTTTCTGGCTCATGGAAGGCTATTTCGTCCGAACACTTGGGATGCACCGTGTTTATAACAGTGCATTCATGCACATGCTGCGCGACGAAGACAACGCTGGTTACCGCAAACTCATTAAGAACACTCTCGAATTTGACCCTGAAATTTTGAAGCGCTTCGTCAATTTCATGAATAACCCCGATGAGCGCACCGCCATCGATCAGTTTGGCAGCGGAGATAAATATTTTGGTGTTTGCTCGATTATGGTCACACTGCCAGGATTACCCATGTTTGGACACGGACAAATTGAAGGACTGACCGAAAAATACGGCATGGAATACAGAAAACCAATGCTTGATGAGACCGGGATTTACGAATTTGATAAACTGCACTTCCAGAAGATAAGTCCTCTGCTCCAAAAACGTGAAGTGTTTGCAAATGTTGAACATTTTAGGTTATTTGATTTTCAACAAACCGATGGCAGCATCAATGAAAATGTTTTTGCATATACCAATCAACTTTCGAAAGACCGCGTATTAGTCTTATTTAATAATTCCTATCAAGAAACTCAGGGCAAAGTAATCAACTCTTTCCCGCATATTGATTCTGCAGATCGCCATACCGGCAAATATTCATTAAACATTGCCGCTGCATTGGGTTTATTTACCGAAAATCATCGCTACTTATGTTTGCATGACCTTTCCACTGATACTTACCAGATTCGACTTTCAAACGAGATTGTCGAACACGGGTTTGAGATTCATCTTAATGGATATGAATTTCATGTGTTTGCGAAAATTCAACCCAATGAGATATTAAATGATGAAGTCTTTAAACAACTTTATGCGGTTTATGGCCGCAACCCGATTTTAAATTTACATGATGCGCTCCATCAACTCTACAACCAACACGAACAACTTTTCAAGACCAACGCTGACTATTTAACCGAGATATTAGAATGCATGAATCGAATGCGTCTCGAAGGCAATGGCAAGAATACTGAATCTCTTTCTGCCGCCGTTAAAGCCTATCTTCAAAATATCAATGAGATTTCACAATCCACTCAAGATTTTACTGGTTTACATACAGATATCATGCGGATGCTTTCCACCCTGCTTCAACTTCCGCAACTCGCCAGCTCTCTTAATGTAGCCGGAACCAAGAACGTGGCCAAGCACCTCTCACAACTCACCTCTGACCTTGAAAAAAATAATACCCGCTGGTTGACCCTCACTGCCTGGATTGTGGTCAGCCAATTTCACAGACATATTCCATCTGGAAATTCACCTTCGGATGGATTTGATTGGGTTAAAAAATGGAAATTGGATCAATCTGTGACTCTCGCCCTAATCAAATTTGGCGTTCATGAAGATGCAGCAAAGCATAAAACGACCTTCATGTCGCAGGGTGTCAAATTCCAAGACTGGTATGTAGATGATTGCACAAAAACCGTTACGCAAATCCTCAGAGGTTGGTTTTTAACCCCAGAAATTCGTGAATCACTGAAAGTCAATTTCTATGAAGATACCCTGTGGTACCATCAGGAATCTTTCTTGTCGTTTATGTGGTGGATGGAGATCACCCAAATTCTCAAAACCTTTTCAACTCAGGAATCAAACCGGGTAAGTTCAGCAGAAATGGTGCTGGCGCTCAAGGATATATTTAAAGTAATGCAAGCCCGACACTCAAAATCCTTCTGTCAGGTCGATCGATTACTTGGAGAGAAAGAATAATTCGGATTACCGGGTTTGTTCGAATCGATCCATGGCATCCTTGAAAAAGTCCAGCGCTGACACGACATTTCGCCAACTTTTACTCTTTTCAAGCACGTCTGTGACTTGCAAGGAAATATCAATACCTGTGGCTTGCCTTGTCAGCCAAACCGCACGAGCCGCGTAGGTCACTGCATTCTTTGGTTCAATCCGATCAAGATCATTGAAAAACCAGCCGCACGATGTAAACATGCGTTGACATTCCAACTCAGCCTGAAAGAGTCTTTCGAGTTGTTTTACCTTTTCATCTGCGAGGGTTGATCCTGACAGGTTTTGCAGCCAATCTGCGAATTTGTGATCGCCGCCAAAAACCTCAATGTACTTGTCGCGAGCATCCCAGGCATTTTCAATCACACCTTTACAAGAAGTAACAAATATCTTGTCCACTTCATCAGAAATCATTTCCAATGCCTCTCGTAGCGGTTTTTTCCATTCACTGTTGGGAGTGCACGAACACACTCCGCTCCAACGCTGCACACCATGATGGCAGCTCCATGAGGTATCTTCTCGAATCTTAATCACAGGGAATACTTTTTGCTGTGTTAATTGCAGGGCTGGAAAATCGGTTTCTATATGTTGGGCAGAAATCGAACCGTCAAGCAAGTATGACAAGAATTTATCGCGAAATATTTGATGATGTCCGTATAGTTCTCCATCGGTGGCTATCATAAGCCACTGGTTTTGGTCAACTGAAAAGAATTCAGGTTTTACAAAATTTCGGGCAAACGCGTCTGCATTTTCGGTGGCGCCAGGATCAAAACTGACTCGGGCGCTGAGACCACTGTGATAGAAAAACACCTTGATGGATTTGTGTCCCGGAAGGATCACCTGATAAGCTTTACGCGGATCAACTTCCTTACTATCAGCCTGCCATGGCGCCAGGATGGTGAATTCGATCCCGTTTTCAACCAAAACCTCAAGCGTTTCCGTGTCTACAGCAGTTTCAGGAAGCCACATTCCAAGCGGCTTGTGTTTAAATGTACGCTCAAATTCATAAATCCCCCAGCGAATTTGCGTTTGTTTATCTCGCCGTTTGCCCAATGGCAGAATGGTGTGATGGTAAGACTGCGCAATCGCGTTTCCGACACCATAATGTTCCATATTTTGACGATCTGCATCAACAATCTGTTTTAACATATCAGGATGGTATTGTCTCAGCCATTTGGATAAGGTTGGACCAATATCAAAACTAATGCGCGAAAAATTTCCGAGATCTGCATTAGGTTTGTAACACATTTCGAATATAAGCTCGTTCCAGTTGGAATGGGGATAAGCTCCCGGTTCCTTTGGAATGATGCCGGTTAACGGATCTTCACGGGTGGGTTGATAAAAATGTGCATGAACACATAAAGAGTGGCGGCTCGGCATTCTGAAGGTTACTTCCTTTTTTGAATTTCGTTTTTGAGAAAATCCAGATGCTGATGAAACCTGGCTGGCATGATGCCAAATTCTCGCGGCAGACTATCCAGATTTGCAGTACGGTCTTCAGCCAGATGATCCAGCCAGAAAATCGAGACTGGAAATTTTGGAAAGATTTGATCTATCCATAAAGTGAGTATGCGTAGTGTTGCCGATGAAACCGGAATAATAAAGCGCTTTAGTCCGGTTTTGTTCATAATCAAACGGACGATCTCACGATAAGGCAACGGTTCCATACCCCCAATAGAATAGATGCGATTGACTGCTTTGGGGTCTTCCATGATCAACAGTAAAACATTGATAAGATCATCAATCCATAAAGGCTGAATTAACACATGCCCTTTACCTGGCATTAAAAATACAATTGGGGAGAGTTTAATCAGTTTAGCCAGTGGGACGGTAAATTGATCTCCAGGACCAAACACAGAACCGGTACGGACGATTGTGTAAGGTATACCGCTATTGATGATCCAGTGCTCAGCAATCGCTTTGGCTTTGAGAACCGGATAAGCAGATGCACGCGCCGCGCCGTGATGGCTCAGATAATAGACATGCTCAATCTTCGCTTCTTTGGCTGCCTGCATTAACGTGGATGTACCTTCCACATCCACCTGGTTTAAATCTCCACGGCTGCCTTTACGCTCCGCGCCGGCTAGATGAAAAATCTGGGTAACGTCTTTGAGCGCTGCTCTGACACCGCGTTGATCTGCCAGGCTGCTAACAGCCACTTCCACCGCTATCCCTTTGGGGAAATTCGGAGAGGTAGTCGATGGTTTCAAAAGAATCCTCACCTTGTGGCCTGAATCAACCAGAGCCTTGATGAGATTCCTGCCAATAAAACCGGTACCGCCTGTAACCAATATCATGAGTGACATTATAGCAGAGGTTTTTATCCCCAATTAACCAAGATGGCACAGTACTTGCTACATAGTCCATGAGTCAACTAAATCAGGCCAGGTTGGATGCAATATGATGAACTCAAAAACTAATACAGAAAGCAATCGTCTTGGGTTACATTATTTTCAAGACACTTTGCATTATTCCGCCCAGGATCTGGCGGTCTGGCTGCCCGAATTAACCAGGCTAAATGCCTCCTGGGTGGTTCTACTTTCTGATTCCAACCGTGCCATCCCTGAAAATTTCATAACCGGTCTCGTCGAAGCCGGTATTCAACCCATCGTACATTTCAAATTACAACTTCCTGATGCCCCTTCGGCTGCAGATTTGAAACCCATCCTATCAGCTTATGCTCGCTGGGGAGTCAAACACGTTGTTTTCTTTGACAAACCGAACGATTCTACAAGCTGGTCATCTGCCGGCTGGTCTCACCAGGATCTGGTAGAACGCTTTATTGACCGCTTCCTACCCCTCGCGCTCGAAGCCCAACGCAACAAACTAACCCCGGTCTTTCCTCCTCTCATGCCTGGGGGCAGCTACTGGGATACTTCTTTCTTCAAATCATCCCTGCAATCCTTGCAGCGCCGCGGACAGACCAACCTGATAAACACAATGGCCGCCGGTGTGTATGCTTATACTTACGGTCATGAATTATCCTGGGGCATGGGCGGACCTGAGAAATGGATCCAATCCAGACCTTATCTGACTCCGATTGGATCTGAAGACCAACGCGGTTTCAACAATTACGAATGGTTGAAATCCATTGCTTCAGCAGCAGGTTTTAAGAATATGCCATTTATCCAGTTTGGGGCGGGCATCAAACAGCCTGGATTGTTTTATTCCCCTGAAGTACATGCTGAAATCGTTGAAGCGATGCTGTCATTGATTAATGACGTGGATGAATTGGTATCAGCTGATGCCATCATCGCCTGCAATTTTTGGCTGTTGGCAGCTGATCCATCTTCAGAAGAATATCCTCAATGCTGGGTCAAATCTGAAACCAATGTCTTACCCATCGTTCGCGTGTTGACCCCAAATGCCAAACGGGTTACCTCACACGAACCAGCGCCAGTACAAATTGATCCACAAATGTCTCAATCTGCTGAAGCAGCTGCTCCTGCGGGTTCATTTCCAATCGAGCATTATTTGCTTCTTCCTGTTTACGAGTGGGGATTGGCCGACTGGCATCTGGATGTAACCCGTCCCTTCATTCGCAAATATAAACCAACTGTTGGTTTTTCACTCAAAGAAGCAGCCATGGCGCGTAAGGTCACTATTATCGGTGGAAACAAGGATTTTCCATCTGAAGAGATCAGCAAGCTTCGTGAAATAGGCTGCCTGGTGGATCAAATTATCGGCGATGGTACAAGTATTGCAACACAACTCCTTGAGAGGTGAAAA
>PNNU01000098.1 GCA_013824385.1 Anaerolinea sp. | reverse complement strand
GTCATCCAGTGGAATGAGGAAAAGGTTGTTACGATCAAGATAATCTAAAATCTCCTGGCTGCCTTCCCTTTCGGTGATCTCATCACAAAGAGGAGCACAAAAACTCTCCAGGAAGGCGGTTTCTACCAAGAAATCACGGATTCGCCCGGTTTGATGTTTAAGCACTTCCTCAACCAGATAATCCAATACAAAACGGTGGCTTCCCGTGAAAGCCCGGACGAAACTGCTAATATCATCCCTTCCCTGCATGGAAAGCGCTGCTAATTGCAATCCAACGATCCAACCCTCGGTTCGGTTTTCAAGTGCAGTGATATTTTCTTCAGCAAGATTCAGACCCATTACCTTGTTAAGAAAAATGGCCGCTTCTTGTGGAGTGAAACGCAGGTCAGCTGCACGAATTTCGGTCAATTGTCCCCGAGCCCTGTAACGCGCCAGAGGCAGAGACGGATCTTCGCGAGTGGTGATTACCAGTCGCATATTAGGCGGCATATGATCAATAAGAAATGTGAGATTCTGATCGATGAGTGCAGAATCGATCAAATGATAATCATCCAGAACCAGGATGAAACTCTCAGGGATGACCGCAATTTCGTTCAGCAGATTAGTTAGCTGAGACTCGTTGAGATTTTGAGAGGGATCCATCGAATCCAATAGTCTTTTGGCAATTTTGGGCTTTATCGTCTGCAATGCATTAATCAAATAAACCAGAAAACGGACTTGATCATTATCACCTTCATCAAGAGAAAGCCAAGCGACTGGTTCTTTGCAGGTTGCTATCCACTCGCTCACCAGCGTGGTTTTTCCAAATCCGGCGGGGGCAGAAACAAGGATCAGTCTGCGAAGGACGGAAGATCCCTGGTTTAATAGATCAATCAATCTGGGTCGACTGACGAGATTTGGCCGAGACGAAGGTAAAAATAATTTTGTTGTCAGTATGGAAAAAGACATAATTCAATTATACAACGCACACAGGTTTGACCTATCAATAATAGGCGAGGATTTTTCAAATGAAAAATGGTGCCCCGCTAAATGGATTGGCATATTAATGCGAAATTACTGGTAATTCACTTTCGTTTGATCGATAATTATTCCAAATATGCACGTTTGTGCCGGTTTTTTGACTTTTGTCTTGATTTGTGCTATTCTAATCTCTTGTAGTTCAAGGAAAAAATCAATCACTAAGGATTTGTGGATGCATCACGAACGAGTTTCGGATAATGTATATTGGTTCCAAAGCGAAATTTACGCTCAAGTCACAGCCGGAGCGATCACTGGCCCAAATTGGGCAGTGGTCATTGACACCCTGGCTTTACCTGATGAATCATTGGAAATGCGGAAATTCATTGAAGAACAACTGGCTGTACCCGTTAAATATGTGATTAACACCCATTACCATGCAGACCATTCCTGGGGCAACTGTTTCTTCCCGGGCGCCACGGTGATTGCCCACTCCCTGGGGCACACCATGATGCTTCAAAAAGGTTTGGCTTCACTTGAATCTGCCAAAAAACAGAATGCCATCTTCAAACCCGTCAAATTGGTCGATCCGCAGATGACCTTCACAGAAGGTTCACTTTCTCTGCGCGTGGGCAAGAAAACCCTGATCATGACGCTTACTCCCGGTCATTCCTCAGATTCCATTTCAGTGCTGGTTGAAGAAGATCGAGTGCTCTTTGCCGGCGATGCCTTCATGCCCATCCCCTATATGGTGGATGGCAACGAAGAAGAATTGCTGGGCACCATAAAACGCATCGGCAAAATGGGGCTTGAAAACATCATCCAGGGCCACGGAGATATCATCCTGCGGGGTGAAATTGAAGAAGCCACCCGCGAAAACGTGGCTTATTTAACCACTCTACGCAAAGCAGTCAAAGCCGCGGCGAAAAAACGCGAACCCATGGAATCTCTGGCTGAAATTGATATTGAATCCTGCGGCAAGAGTCGTGTGGTTCTCACCGGTCTGGGCATTGAACTGCATAAGCGCAATGTGATGCACGTTTATAATCACCTCTCGGAAGAAGTCGAATCCAACTGATCAAAAACCGGCCAAATGGCCGGTTTTGTTTTTCATTTTATTGTTGTTCTCGTTTGAATTTTTTCTCAAACAATGCCCGCAGCCCGACGGCTCGTTCAGTACCTTCCGCCAGACGTTTGAGGTTTGGACGCAGCGCGTAAAGCACGATCACCAATGTGGCAGCACCGTAGAATACAAACTCCCACGGACCAAGCCCTGCAGCCGCTTCATAACCAAACAGGATGAGTGAAAAGAAAGCGATGCTGATGGTGGTAACAGAAGCGTAACCGATGCCGAGATAGACCAGCACGATCAACGGCAAGATGATCATCCAGCTGTAAGGCACCAGAGCGATTGCGCCTCCCAAAGTGGTGGACCCACCTGCTCCGCCCCGTAATTTCCACTTGCCTTCAGTTGTTTTTTCCATCAGGAAGACTGAAAAGATTTGACCAACCACTGCCAGAATGACCGCGAAGATTTTTACCCATATGCTTTCAGGTAGAATGGTGACCGCGACAAAACCGGCCAGAATACCTTTGCCTGCATCACCCACAGCGGTTAACAAACCAGCCATGAAACCGGCTGCGCGCATCACATTGGTGCCGCCCACCCTGCCGCTGCCAAGCGTACGTACATCAGTACCTTTAAATAACTTGACGATAAGCCATCCGATGGGGATGGATCCTATGAGGTAGGATAGGACTAAAATTGCCAGAATCTTCAATACCATATTTAATCTCCGTTAAGGTTACATAGAGTCTAACACCACCCAAGCCAAACGGATGCTCTATTTTTCCTAAATAACGATAGCCAAAGCGATAAAAATGACTATCAAAAGTGTAGGTTCAATCCAGATCACGTTGGAAGGTCTTTTTTCTTCAATGCTGCCAGCCAGGTTGATCAATCCATAGGTTATGCCGATCAATACCAACCCAAATTGAAGCGGACGCAGTGGTAGATAAAACAGGCCAGTCGCAAGTTGTGTGACAAACAAACTGATGCCAGCTGTCCAGGCCAGGTTCCAGCCGCCAAGTCTTAAATGAAGTGTCTTGGCTGTCACCACGGCCGCTGCCGGTAAAATGGCAAACAACACCGTATAAAGCCTGAAACCTGATCCACGAACTGCAATCAGTAAAACCAAAAACAGGGCGTAAGACATGGCGCTTAAACTTACCCTGGCAATTGGAAAACGCAAGTCACCCGGATCCACGGAGATGTATTCAGCGATCATGACTGCCGTCAACAGCAATCCCCCCAGACCCAACACTGCCCACCAAGACGCGCTTACCTGCAGAGCATTAAGGGGCACGCTTATGACCAATGCCGTGAAAGCAGGGATCAACCAGTGGTGAAACCGCCTACCGCCGCCAATGCCCGGATGAGCGCTAATCAGCCAATCAGAACCTGCAGCCGCGAGCAACCCTACCACCACGGAGATTATGGTCATGAAGTTGATATTAATAGTCAACAAGAACCCTGGCAATTGCAAATCAAATGAGCGCGTCGGAAAGTTAATGAATGCTGTCAACGCATACGCCAAAAGGATCGTAGCCGTTACCACGCTTAAGTGATCAATACTTGGAAGTGTTTCAGGTTCTTTCACATCTCTATTTTACCTGATGAAGTGAAAATTAGAACATATCATCCAAACCAGACCTGCAAGGAGGCCATTTATGGTAAAATTATAGATTGTATGAAAAAATCGATCTTCTCACTCACTGGAACACCCCCCAAATTGTTCCCCACATTGATCAAGGGATTTAATACCATTGCCAACCACTGGTATCTGATTCTCTTCCCAATTGTGATGGATGTTTTGTTATGGCTCGGACCGAAGATCAAGGTCAAGACGTTATTGACCCCTTTGATCAATTCGATGACCGAAAATGTGCTCAAAATAAGCCCGCCTGAAATGCAGGAGACTGCCCAGGCGTATCAGACCCTTTGGGATCAAATCATCAATCAGTTCAACCTGACGTCGATGGTCAGAACCTTCCCAATTGGAGTTCCAAGCATCATAGCCCGTCAATCTCCACTTATATCCCCCCTCGGACCGGGTTATTCTTACGAGTTGCCATCCGTCAATTGGATTTTTATAGCCCTTGGCATCTTACTGCTAGTCGGATTTTTATTGGGCAGCATCTATTTCTTTTTAGTTTCTCAGGTTACGGCTGTTGAAAAGAGCAAATTGGGGCTGAAAGAAGTTTTTTCTGCTTACATGCAGAGTCTGGTCATGTTTTGTTTAATGATCATCCTGTTGGTCTTGATTTCGGTCCCCCTGCTCTTGTTACTCTCGATCCTTTCATTAATCAATCTCGGCATTGGACAGTTCTTCATGTTGGTGGCCGGTTTTATGCTGCTTTGGCTGTTGATGCCTCTGGTCTTTTCTCCGCACGGCGTATTTGTATTGAAACAAAAAGCGCTGCCCTCCATGTTAATTTCAGTGCGACTGGTGAGATTATTCCTGCCAGGCACCGGGTTGTTCGTGATGACCAGCATCTTGATCAGCGAAGGCCTCAACATGTTGTGGACCCTTCCCGATTCAAATTCGTGGATGACTATAATCGGCATCGGCGGACACGCATTTATTATTACAGGATTATTGGCAGCCAGTTTCATTTATTACCGTGAAGGGTTAAAATGGATGCAGGACAACTTGCAGAAAATGGCTGAAGCAACCAAAATGCAACAAGAAAACGGAGGCACCACCCTTGAGCAACGATAATACATCCTCTTACGGCGCAAAAGATATCCAGGTACTTGAAGGACTTGAAGCAGTCCGCCGCCGTCCCGGCATGTACGTGGGTGGTACGGACCTCAAAGCCCTCCATCATTTGGTATATGAAGTAGTTGATAACGCCATCGATGAAGCCCTGGCTGGTGTCTGCAATCGCATTGAAGTTATCATAAATGCAGACAGCAGCGTCAGCGTCATCGATAACGGTCGCGGCATCCCCGTGGATATCCACCCTGAAAAGAAAAAATCAGCACTTGAAGTGGTCATGACCATTTTGCACGCCGGTGGCAAGTTCGGACATTCAGCCTATAAAGTTTCTGGCGGTCTACACGGCGTGGGTGTTTCAGCAGTCAACGCACTTTCAGAATGGTGCGAAGTTCGCGTCTATCTGAATGGCCAAGTTCACTTCCAACGCTACGAACGCGGCATCCCCATGGAACCGGTTAAGATGATCGGCAAATGCCCTTCAACACAAACCGGAACCAACGTCACCTTCAAATTCGATCGTGAGATTTTCAAAGAAGAAGGTCTCGATTTCAAGTTTGAAACCCTGGTGGCCCGCTTTAGAGAAATGGCCTTTGTAACCCGTAACGTCACCATCAAACTGGTCGATAATCGTCCGCCAGAACGTGAGATCACCTTCCTCTTTGAAGGCGGTATCACCTCTTTTGTGCGTTACATGAACAAGAACCGCGAAGTGCTGCATCCCGTCTTCTATGTTGAGAAAGAAATTGAAAACATCGGCATTGAAATTGCCCTCCAATATACAGATGCCTATAGTGAAGCAGTCTACTCTTTTGCCAACACCATCAATACTATTGATGGCGGCACGCATATGACCGGTCTGCGCACTGCGGTTACCCGTGTAATCAATGATTACGCCAAACGCACCAAGCTGCTTAAGGATGTAGACCCCAACTTCAGCGGAGATGATACCCGTGAAGGTATGACTGCCATCGTCAGCATCAAGCATCCGGACCCCCAGTTTGAAAGCCAGACCAAGGTCAAACTGATGAACCCCGAAGTTGCCACTTATGTGCAGCAGGTCGTCGGCGAAGCCTTTGCCGCCTTTTTGGATGAAAACCCCGCCACGGCCAAAGCCATCATTTCCAAGTGTTTGACCTCTGCCCGTGCCCGGGATGCAGCCCGCAAGGCCCGCGATCTCGTCATCCGCAAGTCTGCGCTCGAAAGCCTCACCCTGCCTGGTAAACTGGCAGATTGCTCTGAACGCGACAGCAGCAAAACTGAAATCTACATCGTGGAAGGTAACTCGGCAGGTGGCTCGGCCAAAATGGGTCGTGACCGGCACTTCCAGGCCATTCTTCCGCTACGTGGAAAGATCCTCAATACTGAACGCGCCCGGCTGGATAAAATGTTGGGCAATGAAGAAATCAAATCCATGATTTCGGCGTTCGGCACGGGTATTGGCGATAACTTCGATGTCAAAAATCTGCGCTACGGTCGCGTTATCATCATGACCGATGCTGATGTGGATGGATCGCATATCCGCACCCTTTTACTTACCTTATTTTTCAGATACATGAAGCCACTGATCGAGCAAGGCCATATTTATATTGCCCAGCCTCCTCTATATCGCATCGCCTATCGTCAAACGGTCAAGTACGTTTATGTGGATGCCGAAAAAGATGCCTACTTGAAAGAATTAGGGGCTGTGGCCGATAAAGCAACCATGCAGCGTTACAAAGGTCTGGGTGAAATGAACCCCGAGCAGTTATGGGAAACCACCATGAATCCCGAGACCCGCACCCTGCTGCAGGTATCCATCGAAGATGCAACCAGCGCGGATCACACCTTTGATATGCTCATGGGAGCTGCTGTTCCGCCCCGCACCAAGTTCATCACCACCCACGCACACGCCGTCCGCAATTTGGATGTGTAGGTACAGGAAATCATAAAGTTAGACCTTGAGTTAGAACAAAATTAAGTGACCTTTAACCAAGTAAAACGGTTCGGAGAATTCTCCGAACCGTTTTACTTGGTTATTAATTCAATTTCTCCTCTTTAGAATAAAAACATCCGACCATACCAGAAAAAGATACTTTTCCGAGATTTTAATTAATTTTTAATATTAAGTTGCGGTTATTTTTTTAATTGCTATAATGAATTATCTTCTGTTCTCGATTATCTATTAGAGGACAGTTCAAACTAGGCACTCTTTTGTGCCTTTTTAAAACTCTGGAGGAGAGAAAATGTTGAAAAAAGTAAGCCTGCTTTTGGTCGTGGTTTTACTGGTTGTATCCGTTCTTGCAGCTTGTAAGCCAGCCGCTGTCGCCACCGAAGCGCCAGTCGCAACTGAAGCACCCATTGCTACAGAGGCTCCGGCCGCAACAGAAGCGCCTGTAGCAACAGAGGCTCCACTTGTCATTACTGACACTGAGCTAAATGTACTCTGCACACCCCAAGAAGAATGGTGCCAAGGTATGAAACAGGAATTCGAAGCGAAATACGGAATTACCGTGAACTACGTCCGTATGTCTGCCGGCGAAGCCCTGGCTCGTATCGAAGCGGAAAAAGACGCGCCGACCTTTGATCTTTGGTGGGGTGGTCCCATCGACAGTTTCGTTTCTGCAAAAGGCAAGGGATTGCTTGAGACTTATGAATCGCCGAATTTAGTCAATCTTCGTGATCCCGAACTGATGAAAGATGTAGACAATCAGTGGGTTGGTGTCTATGTTGGAACATTAGGTTTTGCCACCAACACCGACTGGCTTGCTGCGCATCCAGATGCCAAAGCCCCGACCTCTTGGGATGATCTTTTAAAACCTGAATTTACTGGTCAAGTTATGGTTGCCCACCCATCATCCTCTGGCACCTCCTATACCGCACTCGCCACAATTCTTCAAATCCGTGGTGAAGAAGCCGGATGGGAATATATTAAAAAATATGCTGCTCAGATGGCTTCTTTCACCAAGAGTGGCGCTGCACCTGCCAAATTTGTATGCCAGGGTGAAGCTGCTGTAGCGATCGTTTTCTCACATGACATTGTGAATGAAATCGAAAACAATCAATGCCCGCTTGAACTTACCTTCCCCGCTGAAGGAACCGGCTATGAAATCGGTGGAATGGCAATCTTAAAGGGAGCCAAAAATATTCAGGCTTCTCAGTTGTGGTATGACTGGGCAATTTCACCCGAAGGTCAGTCACTTGGACCCACTTATCATGCCTACCAGGCTCCCACCATCAACGGTGTAGAACTTTCACACCCTGAACTGCTTGATGTTAACCTGATTGACTATGATTTCATTTGGGCTGGCGAAAATAAGACAGCAAATGTTGACAAATTCACCAATGAAATTGCCAATGCAGACAATCTGAAACAATAATTTTTGAGGTTCTACTTCCAGGCGGCGAAAGCCGCCTGGAAGCTATATTAAGGAGGATTATGCAGGCCGCCTCATCAAATCAAGATTCTCCAGCTCAAAAGCCCTCAGGTATCATCAGGCGAATTCGCGAATTTTCTCTATTAGGCAGAGACCCTGTCTTGTCTATTAGTTTGTTGCTTTCAGGAATTTTTATTTTTGTTTTTGTCGTTTTTCCTTTATATCGTTCGGTCGCTGGTGGATTTATTTCAAAAGAAGGTGCATGGGATGTAACTTACTTTGCACGTTACTTTGATGACTATTACGGCCCCGGTCTCAGAAAAGCCTTTTTTGATACCATGCTTATGGGTCTGATGACTGCAACTGCAGGGACTCTGGTCGGTTTTATTTTCGCTTATGCTGTTGTGCGCTGTAGAATTCCAGGAAAGAGAATTGTGCACTGGCTGGCACTTGTTCCAACAGTTTCACCCCCATTTGCTCTGGCGTTAAGTATGATCCTGCTTTTTGGTAGAAATGGATTGATCTCACATAAAATTTTGGGGATTGAGTTTATTCAAGGCATGAATGATGTATATGGACTGGACGGTCTGGTCATCGTGCAAACCATCACCTTTTTTTCGGTATCGTATTTGATCCTTAAAGCCATGCTCGAACGTCTGAATCCGGCAATTGAAGAAGCCGCTGCCAGTTTGGGAGCAGGTAGATTTCATTTATTCAGAACTGTTACCCTTCCCTTATTAATCCCTGGCATAGCTGGTTCCTTTTTACTCTTATTTGTTGAATCCCTGGCTGACTTGGGGAACCCTTTGTTCATCGCAGGAAACAAAACAGTCTTATCTTCACAAATTTTTCTTGCCGTTATTGGTGAATACAACTTTCAGAAAGCATCAGCGCTTTCATTGGTTTTAATCATTCCCACGCTGGTCATTTTTTTGGTGCAAAGATATTATGTCAACCGGCGTACATATATTTCAGTGACAGGTAAACCGGCAGGGTCGCAAATCATCGAAAAAGATCCAATTATTCGTTGGGTCGTAAATATCCTGGCTTATTTGATTATTGCATTTATCCTTATGCTATACGCAACGATCATATACGGGTCATTCAGCAGTGCATGGGGAGTCGATTTTACCCCTACCTTAAAACATTGGACCATGACACTCACGCGCGGTGTTGAAGCAATCCTTGACACCACTTTTCTGAGTGCCCTGGCAACACCATTTGCAGCTATATTGGGTATGATCATCGCTTGGTTGGTGGTAAGGAAGAAGTTCACAGGTAAAGATGCTTTAGATTTTTCATCCAACCTGGGCGGTGCGGTTCCAGGCACAATCCTTGGCATAGGCTTTATCATGGCTTTTAATAAACCGCCGCTTGCGCTTGCCATTGGCATCTATGCGCTGCTGGCATTGTTTTTTGCCCAGATTGTTGGCAAAAATGCTGCTGAACGAATCATTATTCTAGCCCTTGGAACTGCTGCAGGTGTTTTACTCACCAAAATAGATGCTCGCATGATGTATTTTTATCTTGGTGGAAT
>PNNU01000097.1 GCA_013824385.1 Anaerolinea sp. | reverse complement strand
AAGCACTATTCAACCCAAATTCAGTAGGATTGTTTTTATTCATATCAACAACATGAAATTCATTTTTTTTTTAGTCATCTTTTCTCTGTTTACTAACATTTATCAACAAAGGTTATAAAAATCGGATATATAAGCCTCTATATTAATTATACAAGCAAGAACCTATTGTTCAGCACAAAAAACTACCCATTGTGATGCGAAAAATGCTAATTATCGCAACAAAATTATCTAATATTGACGATTAACCGTCCAAAATCACGCAGCAAAAGGATTCTTAAATGGATTATTTACCTTTCGAAAAGTATTTAGAAGTCTTGGACAGGTCTTCAAAAACAGTAGAAGGGTATTTACAGGACCTTCGGTTGTTTGAAAAATGGTTTGAGCAGACGAATGGTGAAAAATTTTCACCAAAAGGGTTTACAAGTATTGATGGGAGGGAATATCGATCCTATTTGCTGACAGTGGAAATAGCAGCTGCAGCCACATTAAATAGGAAAATCGCTGCTTTACTTGCATTTGGAGCTTGGACAGTATCAAGCAAATATTTTGACTCGAACCCATAATCGTCATTACATGGAATAAAGGAACAGAGTTCTGGAATACGCTGGTTGGAGAAGAAGGAACAATCAGCATTATTACGACAATTAGATAAAGATTTCAATGCTGCTAAAACAGAATCAGCAAAAAGAAATGCTATTCGAAATAGAAGTATAGTAATTCTGTTATTAAATAGCGGGTTGCGTATAGGGAAATTGAGTGATTTAGCAATGAATGATGTAGATCTTTCAGAGAGAAAAAGCAACCTGATTGTTCGATAAGGAAAAGGAAGAAAAATGCGTACCATCCCTCTCATTCTAAACGCCAGGGCTGCATTAACTGAATGCTAATCAATCCGTGGATCAACGTCTCACAATGAAATATTTTCTGGGCAAAGGGGGAATGCACTGACGCCAAATGAGATACAACGATTTCTTGATGAATTAGCTAGAATTTGCAATATTGAAGCAACTCCGCACAGCTTGAGACACACTTTTTGTAAAATCTTAATAAACACCGGCCGTAACTATTGAAAAAGTTGCTACAATTGCTGGCCATGAATCTATCCAATCGACTCGTAGATATATTGAACCAAGTGCAAATGACCTTGAAAGGGCAGGGGCAACTTTGGATGATTAAATAGATAATTGGATGCACTTTTACTTAACTGAATACAAAAATGTCAATTTAGTATACGGTTATTAGTATCCTCAGGTTTGATTAGCAAATAAAAATTTAGAAGTGCCATCAGCCTTTAAATTTGCACAATGATTGTTGTGTGAAAAAATTAGAATTTTCTTATCAGGAGAATTCAGAATAATAAAAAAATATTTATTCTGAACTAATGACCTTCGAATTATGAAATGGTCTTTTGGGGTCGCCAGCGCCAAGTTTGGTTTCCTTGTTGTCAATAGGATGAACTAGTTGTCTTAATTTCTTTCTTGTAAGATTTTGAGCGTCCAAAAAGCCTTGACATTAATTAGGGAGAAGCGGTTAGGAATAGCAGTAAGGACTCCCGCTAGAATTGATCCTACGCCAATAATGGATAAAACCAAATGCCAAACATTTGAATAATTTATCCCATCAATGGTATGTGTCGGAGCCATCATAAACTGTATCGTGAGGGTGAGTAACCCAACAATCATCAACGAAAAAGCTGCTGCTTTTCTACCTACTTGTTCGTTTTCAGTAGGATTTTCAAAATTCACACATTTCCAAATTCCAGGAATACGGAAGAGAAGAAATACTATCAACGTAATAACATTCGTATATAAAACGCCATCCACTGGCATGGATGCACCCCGCAGTGAACGCGATGCAACCATATGGATCGCATTGATGATCGTTCCAATTAACAAGGCGATGATAGCAGAACGATAAGCTTTATTGCTTGCTTTGATGAGTAACACAAGTGCACGCACTCCGAGTATTCCGGCAGCAACACCGATCAGAACGAACAAGATCCACAGCCATTGGAATGAGGCGATTCCTGCAAATTTACCTCCAAATCCTGTTGGGTTAAGTGCAACACAAGATGTACCTGCGCCGCCCATCAGGGTAAACGCTGCCGTGAGACTCATGAACACGATTCCAATGATCCGCAATAGTTTTGCCCACCATTTGTTTCTCATACGTTCCTCCTTTTTGGTTTTTAAATAATATTATTTTGGAACCGATGAGAGAAATTATGTCAACGCAAAACCAATCACAAATAGAACTGTCAGTAATAGCAACAACCCAGGCAGAATTTGGATAATCGTCTTGCGTGAAAGATAAGGTTTACCTGCTTTGTGCAATGCCAAAAGTAGTCCACCCAAACCCATGAGTGCGCCACCAATACTCAGCAGAATATAACCGAGTGGCATTCGACCTGAAAGCACCAGCATGAGCGGGACAAGGAAAATTGTCAATCCAGCAACCCCATGCACAAAGATCAGAACAAATAAGGGCAGCCTGTTTTTAATGGTAATTGCTCTGGTAACGATTATTGCAAATAGACCAGCTATGGCAAAAATTAAATAAGGGAGCTTGAAATTTGGAAGATGTTGCCAGACGAGTCCTGTTGCAAGACTGAGTGGAATGATCGTCGAAACGATGACCACGATAGCTGAATCCAGAACCTCAAGGCCAAGGATAAGCATCAACAATGTAGCGATAAGCAAAACACCAAAAGCTATTGAGTAGGAGATCATTGGTAATGTGCTGAAACCTTCAATACCAACTGCAATCTGGTAAGCGGAGACCAAGCTTGTTATGAAAAGTAGAATTCGATCCAGGATAGTTATTTTCATGGAATTTTCGTCTCTGGATTTTTATTATGATGAACGCGTGCTGCTTTTTCAAAGTAATGCAGGCTGGCAGAAAACAAACCCCCACCGATTCCCAGATACAGGGTGGCTAAAAAGGATTTTGGAATCGGTGAATAAGTGCGCAGGTAGATGCCAAGAGACATCATAATCAAAACCAGCGGATAGCTCGTCCATCCCTGAAATGCAAATAAACAGACCTTTTCGCCTTTCAAATTACCTATACGATTAATATTCTTTTTTGCCAGCTTTGAAAATCCAAAATGATAGATGCAGCCAGCTAAAGCTAGACCTGATGAAACTAATAGAAGCATGTTAGAAGCAATGTCTGGTTTTAGCCAACCTACAGCAAAGCTGATTAACAATACTCCCACCCCAAACCAGGCAAAACCTGCAGAAAGGTATAACCATTCTTTGTGTACAGAGGGTTTAAATCTACGTAACTGGTCAAGATTGATTTCCATTAAACGACCATCAAAAGCATTGATGAAAGCATATAGATTGAAGCATACTTAAAAAGTCCAAAGTTGATGCGTTCTGATGGACGAAAGATCAAAAATATTGCTAACAAAATCAACCCTACCGAAAGGACACTTAGCAAACGCAAGCAGCCCCATGTTATTCCAATTCCCCACGACGCCATCCCCATTGCAATAGCTGCAAGGATGCTCGAACCAGCAATTATTGCGTGATTTACTTTTACACTATAAACTGATACGACAGTTGGAATTTCAGCATTAAGGTAGTCTTTAGCATAACGCATATTAAAGGTTAAGATGTGAGTCGGGATCCATAACAGGATTCCCAACGCCAGGACAACTCCAATCCAGTCTAATGCACCTACACCGAGGTATCTGCCGGCAAGAATGGGCATACCTCCTGAAATCCCGCCCCAAACGATGCTCCAGCATGTTCTTCGTTTCAGCCAGATGGTATACACGACAACATCGAAAAACAGCCCGGCAAAGATGATTATCCCGAATCCGATATTCATGAAAAGCGCCATGCCTACACCCAGGAAGGAAATAATCAACCCAACCCATAAGGCTTCTTTCGGTTTGATCTTTCCAGATGCCAGAGGGCGTGCTTTCGTTCGTTCCATTTTTGAATCGATATCACGGTCCCACCACATGTTGAGAATGGTGCTTCCCGCAATCGAAGCCAATAAACTAAAAAACAAACCTAACATGGTGCTAAGGTTATGCACGGGGCAGCGCGCTGACATGTATCCGGCCATGCCTGTGGCTACCAACAAGCCAGTTTGCAAGCTCTTGGTCAGCGGCCAAAATAGACGGATTTTTTCAAACAGTCTCTTTATCATATTTACTCACAAAAGTGTGCGGCATCAATGCTCGAGTGTGTTTGGTTCAATTGTTAGTGTTCCGAACACAGCGGAAACCAACACCGGGGCTGAAATAGGTGGGCGTGGCGTTATTCCTCGTCCAGATGCGAAGGTCCATATCATAGGTGTCTTTTGAACCGCCGCGCATAAAACGATAGTGCATACCTTCGTACACATTGCTTGTCCATTGCCAGACATTTCCAGCCATATCATATAAACCGTAAGGAGATGAAGAATCCAAGGTTATATATCCATCATAAGACTGTCCGTTGTAGAAACCAACCGGGGTAGTTCGGGAGCCAAAGGTACGCATATCCTCATAAGGATCACGGCTTGAGTAAAAATTCGCGTTCTCTCTCTTAATATCTTCTCCCCAGGGGAAGGGACGTGTATCAGATCCACGAGCTGCTTTCTCCCATTCGAGCTCGGAGGGCAGATGCTCATCAAAGTAGTCGCAGTAACCCCATGCTCCGAACCAGGTGACCATCGTCATTGGATGATTCTCATACCCAGTTTGTGATGAAAATTCTTCTCCATCAAACTTGATCCGTTGGGACGGATCATTCAATGGAATAAATTGCCAATCTCCCTCTGCTATTAATTCCTCGTGTTTGACTCCGTGAAATTCATCGCCGGGATAATAACCTACGATTTGATCGCCATCTACTTTGACATAGCCATCCGCAAGGGCTTTGTTGAGGAAGGCTGCGTATTGAGCAGTAGTCACATCGGTCACCATGATTTCATAGTCATCAGTGGTTTGAATGTCGTTATGCTGACCAAAGTAAAATTCACCAGCGGGGATTTTTGCCCAGGCATCTGGATTAACACCCGTTTCAAAAGCAGGCATGGGCGCATTCAGATCCACAGGTTTACAAGAGGTCAATAAAAAGATCACGATAATGAGAGTTGGAATCAATTTTTTCAATCCGCCACCTCCTCTGAAAGTTCCTGTTCTTTTTCGACAGTCCATTTGCCTTTCTTTTTGAAAAGATCTGTCAGCCTCCAAACCATGACGATTGCGAGCAACACCAACAAAGCGCCGAGCCCAAAGTCAATGGCATACATCAGACCATTAACCAACGGCTGCTGTTCAGCTTCAGTTATAAAAAGCCGTTTCATCTCAAAGATGGTCACGCCAGCCAGCGCTATGTCAGAAAACAGGATGATTCCCCACCCATAAAGTTGGCGTACTTTTCCTTTTAATCCGATGATATTGCCATAGTAAAGCAGGATGATGGTGGCGATGATCGCCGAGAGCGCATGCCAATGGCCGGTCAGTTCAATTCGCTCCTCGCGCGCTGGCCAGACCCGGAATATTTCATCCAGGCGTATTGCCATGAAGATACCGAGAAAACTGGTTGTGAAGTTCATATAAAGCATCTGCCATGTTGGGCCAAACTTGAGTGGATCACGTACCAATGCACCAAGTTTTTGTCCGAAAGTTGGTTTCTGCATATTGGCTGTGCCATCACGGATAAGTTTATTCCAGCTCCAAACGAGCAGAAGGAGTGCCGCCAACATGGAGGGCGTTGCGCCTGTGTAAATAACCATATGAGCGATAGGTTCGAGCGGGGTAGCTACCCCCCATACTCCGAGATTAAGTACAACAGTACCCAGAATCATGAGTGGCATGGCAAACTTGTGAAGAATTCCCTTAAAATTCAGCCAGCGACCAATGATGAGCGTGATCATGATTGCGATCAGCGCTAACATAATGTGCAAATGTCCGATGACTGAATACTCCATCGTGGTTTTTTCTGGGATTCTGATAATATTTTCGGCCAAAAAGACTTCAAATCCATTGCCGAAAAACGAACCCGGGATCGCACCAAAAAGCGCTGAAATTACCGTGGTCAGCGCGGTAGCAAAAAACGCCACACGCTCAATATCCACCCCTTTTTTGGTGCGTGAATAGGAATTGTCCGGTTGATAGTATTCTTTATTCCACGGCCAGAGGGCTATCACCAACAGCACACCGGCAAAAAAGATTAACGAAAGACCAAAGATATATACACCATGGAATGCCCAATTATGACCGAAGTAGGCGAATCCCATCCCGAAGATCATGGTCAAGATATAGCCGACTGTGATGATGACGTTGATGGTTGTCTTTAAGAAAGCTTTCATCTTCAAAAGGCTTGTAATCATGTATGTCTCGATCGCAACAACTGCCATGGCAATCGAGTGATACAGAATGATAATTCGCCCTTCTCGTTCTGCTTGCAGCAAATCCATATTGAAAAGTTTGATGACTACTTCCCGCACGCCCATCTCTGCCATTGGCCCTGAAAGCATTCCCCAAATGGCTGTGGTAACAGCGATCATTGCGATTGCTACCAGGATCAACCCTTTTGTAGAATTAAAGAGGAAATTTAATCGGTCTTTAATTAATTGCATAGGAACACTCCATATTCGTTTTATGATTCCGATTTATTCCAATTTTCGAGCATCTTGCGCGTTCCTGGCAGGACCAGGTAAATGACCAGGGCAGTGCTGATTAGCGGTGCAGGCAGGAACATGGAGAAGCGATGCACTTCAAACAAAGCGTTGTTTATCCCCATGGGATATCCTGCTATCATGGACATTGATCCTGCAAATATTGCCATCGGAATAGCCCACGATTTTTTGTCTAATAGGGCAAAAATGAAAATCGCCCAGGCTGCAGCACCCCACCAACTTACTTGCTGTGATATGGCATAAACTCCGTTCCAAAACGGATCAATACCTTTTGTAGACACATATTTAGAAATTGGAGCGACACCGTCAATAAAAGTGAGTACATAAGCCAGGCCGGCAACGAATGCCAATAAAATGATATTCTTCTTAACCCCGTGAATGAGAAGCATTCCAAACCATAATACGGCTGCAATAATAAACACAATCATGGTTGAAGGTGGTAAATCGCCATCCATGGCGGGGATCATGGGGAAAAATCCTGCCAGGAGTTGGATGGTTGAGGCTATTGTTCCCAACAACCAGGCCCACTTTTCTTTTCGAAGGAAACCATAAAAAGCTACTGTCCATATGGCTCCGGCAGTGATTCCAATCCATCCGAGAACAGCAAATGTAATGCTGACAGAAGTGGCTTCATCTGTTCGACCAGTCACAACATGCGCATCAATGACAGGATTGTATTGGGCTGCTATCAGATAAAAGAACAGCAATCCAGTCAAGATGCCAATAATCGCCAAACCAGCTCCCAATTTTGTGTTGTTTTTCATTGTTACTCTCCCTTTTTGGTGTTTTTGTATTGAAATATCAATTACGAACTAAAAATAACCAATTACCTTCAACCAGAAAATGGTTTGGCAAGCGCAGAAACCAATCCACTGGAGAAAAGCACGGCAACGGCTAGAAATACATTTATGATCAAGAGCTTAAAGCTTAATTGTTCTTTTTCCGGCGTCATCACAGCTTGCGGACGACTTAAAATCAGACTGCGATACAGCGTGATTCCAATCATGAGGATGACTAGAATATGCTTGATCGACAAGGCAACTGTGTACGCATTACCAAAGCCAAATAAGGAATCAAATTCCGGATTTCGGTTACTCAATAATAGACCGGTAAGTATTAGTCCACCCATGCTGATATACACCCATATGCTTTGACGGTTTTGAAAAGCACTCATTACTTTTTTGACCTGTGGACCAGGCCCTAATGCTTCTTTAAGAGAAGGCAGGTAGCTAATCACAGTGACAATCAGACCACCCATCCAAATCACGGTAAAAAGATCGTGTAAGAATGTCACAAAAGCAAAGACTAAGGTTTGTACAGTCATTTCACCCTCTACCTTCTACAAGGATATTCGTGGGATTTGTTGGCCTTGGAGCTTTCATATTTAACAATCGCAACTGAGAATTGCTATCGTTAATCAAGCGGTGTGGTGTTTCAGACGGCATTTCCACCAGCATATCAGCGGAAAGAGAGATGGTCTCTTCACCTGCTTCCAAAATCCCTGTGCCGTTCAATATATAAAGGTAAACGTTGGTATGGGCGACATGTTTTTTTTGCACTTGCCCTGGTTCAAGCGATAAATGTTCAAATTGCGCCGATTCACTTACAAACAAAGCTCGTACACTGATGGAATGTGGATTTGGAATTTCTGCTGTTTCAAAGGTCTTCACGATTTTCATAAAATATTTTTCCTTGTTTACCTATATGGAAATTAGTAATGGAGTAATCTGTGAAGTCAGATATTATCCTTCTTTCGCTGATATTCTTTTCTTGCGCTGTCCTTTGGCAATGTAAGGGATCAGAAATAAATACGCGCCACTCAAAGCCATGATCAGCATCAAGATGGAGGGAATTTTCTCCAGTTTTTGCCATAATTCCAGTAATTCTTTGCTACCGACAAGTTTTAAAATGAGCACTGCCGGAATAGCAATTGCAGTCGGCACAGCGATCCAGCGATGAAATTTCCTTAACCATTTCGATAACCACTTTGTCATGCCAAGATACCTCTTCCTGTTAATTGTTTAAATCCAAATTGACTGCTCGGGATGGGCTGGGAGCGCCAGGTGCTTCGATACGGTTAACCACTCCCCGGATGCCAACGACTTGTTTGGCGAGTTCTTCAGCAGTTTGACGTTTCACCATGGAGTTAACCGTACCTGCAAGATGTGCAATGCCATTGAGTACACCCACACGTAAGTTTAAATCCTCTCCCAATCCTTTTGAAAATACCAAGAGAATTTCTTTTCGTATCTTTTCATCCCTGCTACTTGCAAAAGAAGTATTCATGTTTCTGCAAATCACTCCAAATTCAGTGTATTGCACAGACCCTCTTATGAATACGACTTTTATCGTATGGTGTTATGCCTTCTTGACAGGTGTTATCCTTCCAGCTATATTTTGGAGATCACTGGCCGTAATCTATTGACCTTCTTGTCCAAATGGAGAGGGTTGAAATCCAAAAAGAGCTTTTGGGAAGTAGAATTAAACAAGATTGTGGTTGCGGAAACTTAAATAGTAGCGTTGCATCGAGATTAAATTTTTACTCGGGCATTTGAATTATTAAAATGGACTATCTTTCTGCCCTTTCAGCCAATCCTTGGGGGTTAATAAGCTGGATGGATTGTTTATTCACAATGATCAGATTTTCTGTCTCCAATACTTTCATTGCCCGGCTGAGCACATCGCGAACTGTCCCCAATCGTACTGCCATTTCATCCAGCGTGGTCCATTCACGGCGTGAGACAACCAGTTGCTCGTTTTGCAGTTCTGCATTACGCAGCAAAGTGCTGGCTAGGCGAGCTTCTACACTCCTTAAAGACAAATCCTCGACAAGTCCAATATAGTGCAACACACGTTCACTTAATCTTTGGATAATTGCTAGAGCAAGGGCAGGATATTGCTTAACGAGAAGCATAAGAACTTGTGAAGGAATTAACCATGCTTCAACATCTTCCAAAGCGGTTACTGTACCTGGGTAAGAAGTACCA
>PNNU01000096.1 GCA_013824385.1 Anaerolinea sp. | reverse complement strand
GGATGCAGGTTTACTGCAAAAAATGCGTACTGTCTTGCGAGGTCTTTACGGAGCCCAGGTCGACTTGGTGTATTTGGCTGCCGGCGTTTTCAATAATCCCAAGATTGGGATTGTACAGTGTTACGGCGTCTCTTCTTTTTCCAAGAATAAAGAAGAGGCTGTTTTACGCTCGTTGAAAGATCTGTCTGCCATGCGGGCCGGATTGCTGGGCGCTTACCGTCAGATTCGGTTTGAACCGCTTTCCACGGATGTTGCTCAATGGCTGGCGAAATCATTGGAGCAAATGCCTTATGCCATTGTTGCAGTTGGACACCCGGATCCTCGCGAAAACGCCCGTGGAGGAGATTCCTCGATGCGGGATCCACTGACATCCGGCAACCAGGGTGCTCAACAATATTCGATTCAACAAAACGAATTGCTTTTCCGGGGGATGAGCAGCCTGGAAGAAGAATTTCTTCTGATGCTGCTGGCCAGCCATGTGCGGCTGGACGATATTACCCGCATGTTATCCGGTTTGCTCGAAGATACGTCTGTTTATGCCTCGCGACAACTGGGGACGCGTGCAGCCTCCTTCGGGATCAGCCTGCCGGCGATCCTGACTGGCGGCCTGGCGGAAAATGCATCACGCTCCTTTGGCACCAATCATTCCACTGGAGTTACTCAAGGGGAGGCCGCTACGGATGGAACAGCCAATTCCCAGGGGCAGGCACACACCGAAGGCCATGCCAGCACCCGCGGGTGGGCGCATACGGTCGGGGTCTCTGAAACCGATACAACTGGCACATCTTCGACAGTTGGTACAGCGATTAGCCACGGAACCGCCCACACCGAAGGAACAGCGGTGACAGATGGATCTTCCCACACCGATTCATCAGGTGTGGCAGTTTCTCATACGGATAGTTCATCCTATGGTGTGAACGGTGGACTGGGAGGCAGTATTGCTCCTGCAGGGGTTGGGCTATCGGCCAATGTGGGTGGCAATGCCAGTTGGGGGTCGGCAGACGGGGTTTCCAACAGCAGCGGTGTCGCAGACTCTACCATGCATTCGGTGACATCCAGCCAATCCGATACGGTTTCCCAGAGTACTACGCAAAGCCAATCTAATACGAATTCCCAGAGCCACTCAACAACCAACTCAGAGGCTTGGACGACTTCTGGCGCTGAAACTGATTCAGTGGCCGATACAAACAGCACGTCTACCACGCAAAGTCATGCGGATACCAAAAGCACGGCGCGTTCTGAAGCTGATGCGGTAGGATTGGGGCAGACCATCGGGCGTGGAATCAGTGCAGGAATGAGCGTGGGAGTAGCGCCTTCTTTTTCGCTATCCAACGCTTATCAATGGCAGGATGATCCCTATATTTTATTGACCGACATCATGCGTACCCAACGAAAACTGTTGGATATTGCCAGCCGTGAAGGTGCTTTCTATACAGATTTATATGCTCTGGCCCGTACTGAACAGGGTGTGCAGGCGTTGATGGGGCTCATACCGGAGGCTTTCCATGGCACAGAAGATGTAGTTGCCGGTGTTCAGACCCGTACGCTCAACAGCCAGGAACAGGCTTACATCGGTCTGCATGCCAGAGCCTTTACGCCATCCACACGAATTGAAACCATCCCTGAGGCTATGAGCGGTTATGCCGATTCAACGCTCCTGACCATGCTCCAGGTCGCGGCGTATACTGCGCCAGGGACCTTTGAACAGGGAGCTGCGCTAACGACTCAGGAAGAAACGCCCTCATTTGCTTTTTATCCGGACATGCCGGGGAATATTACCCTTGCCAGGCAGTGGTCAACCGAAACTGGCATTCTGACGGATACATTCCTTAAGTTATCTCCAGACCGTCATTTTCACACAGCCTTTGTAGGTGATACAGGGTTTGGAAAGTCCATTGCTGCTGAGCGACTGGCGTATGAAACCACCCGTTTCTGGCATTACCGCACCATTGTATTGGACTTTGGGCAGGGTTGGCGCAAAGCATTGAACTGGCCTGGCATTGGTGTGAACGGTTCCGAGGATGGGCAGAATCACGTGGATATCCGCCAGCTCCATCCTGGTTCTCCACGCCCGCTACGCTGGAATATTCTCCAGGTTCCGCGGCGGATTGAACCCGGACGCTACCGCAGCATGGTAGCCGAACTTTTTGCCAATGCTGGACGCATGGGAGCCAGACAGTTGGGCTTTATGCGTCGGGCGTTAACGGAATTGTATTTCGAGGCGGGAGTCTTGACTGGCGACCCCAAGCTGCAAAATGGTCCCCTGGGTCATCTGCAGGATGATCGTGAAGTGCAGGTCATTCGTAATACTCACCAAAACTCTGCAAACCAACAAGATAATCTGCATCCCGGCACGCTTTTGGAGTCGCTCTCGGCATTCGAACTGCAAGCTTTGGCCGTTTATCGTAGTAAACAACTGGATGTTTCCAAATGGGTAGACCGCCTGAGAACGTATAAGGAAAAATTGGAACGTGACCAGGTCAGTCGCACCAGCCTGGAAGGTGTTCTGCTGCGATTGGAACAATTTTCTGAAGGACATATGGCACGCCAATATGGCCCATCTGCCAGTGGAATTGGGGTTGAAGATCTAGGCCTGATGGGTGCCCCGGCAAATCCCTGGGGCATTACCGTCATTGAAGGGGGGGCTGAGATGGACGAATATCCTAAAGCTGCCTTACTTTCTTTGTTAGCCAGCATCTTGTATTCCGATGCTGTCGCTCGCCGGCGCGAAACCCTGGATGGCAAACATTTTCCACCCATGCAAATCTTTTTTGAAGAAGCCAATAAAGTACTCACTGGTGTTTCCGGGGGAGCAGCCTCTGATCAGGGTTCGGGCGAATCGGGAAATCCGGTCAGCCATCTCTTTCAGACCATGTGGCGCGATGGTCGTAAATACAGCATTTTTTTGCACTTGATGGCTCAGACCGTAAGCGAGTTGCCCTCTGGCATTCTCTCCTCCTGTGCCAACGTGTTTGTATTCCAGACCAAAGATCCGAAAGACCGAGATCTCATCTTACCCCACCTGGGACGATCCGAAAAAGGACTGGTCAACACGGAATACAAACGATACCTGGCGCGCATACCCAGGACGTATGCCATTTCCAAGTTGGGATATAGCGACGATGTGCTCTGGTTGGAGCCTGTGTTGGTGCGCCCGATGATCATTCGCTGTACTGAACCCTCTGATCTTGAAATTGTCCAGGAATTAGGTGCAGTCTCTCTAGAGCGCACTGCTTCCGATATTCTGGCATCTCATCCGTAATTCATTTTTGTATTGATAAGGAGAAAAGTAAAACTATGCAACCTAAAAAACGTTCACCCCTAGCAGCAATAGTGCTGGCCGTCGTCATCGGTTTACTGGTGATTGCCCTCTTGAATGGGGTAATCCGACCGACCCAGGTGGTTACCGCCAAAGTATCCATTGCGCCAGGCACGATCCTGACCGATTCTCTGGTCGAATTGCGTACTATCCCGATGGGAGCCAAGCCTGCTGATGCTGCCACACGTATCGAAGATGTCAGCGGTAAAATGCTTGCCGTTGGACGTGCTCCGGGTGACTTTATTGTCACTTCTGTATTGGGTGAAATCGCCGGTGCGGGCATCCCAGCAGAATTACCAGAAGGGCATGTTGCCCTAGCGATCCATGTGGATATGGCCAGTGGAGTCGCCGGCCTGTTGCGTCCTGGCCAAACGGTCACAGTGATTGGGATGATTGCCCCAGATATTCTCAAGGAAAACACCACCAATATCATTGCCGCACCGATTACTGAATTTATGCCTCCATATATGACAACAACGCCTGGCGCACCGCGGGTTACGGCATCTCCTACCCCGACTCCCACACCCGCCCCGCCATCATCGCCACTGGCTCGCCTGGCAATCACCGGACTGCGGGTTCTGATGGTCCCACAATCTTTCCGTTACGAAGAAGTCCCTGCAGGTGCCAGCGAAGATCAATTATATTCTTCTGCCCGCACCACAATGTCTGCCCAGGAAGGCAGCGTAATTGTTTTGGATGTACCCACAGGATTGATTGAGGTCACCCCTGGATTTAAGGTCGATCCGGCCACACTGCTCTCAGCTCTTGACCAATATGGGCTGATCCACCTGGCATTGGAACCGACAAAAGGATTGGGGCTGGATGTATCTGATGTGCTTACCCTCAACCTGGGTGAATTGTACCAAGAGATGAATGAGTACCGAAAAAAGTAGGTCATCATGAGCGATAACGCTTACCAAACCAACAAGGTAACGGTCATGCTGGCAGGCGCAGGCCACGAGGTGGTCTACTATCAGATGCAGCCGCCGTTATTGGCTGACCAACGTTTCATGATCTCGGGTCATGCGGCGCAGTGGTCCATGTTTGAAACCAATCTGAACAATTTGCGTCCCGACCTGGTGATTGTTCAATCAGATATAGCTCCAGATCCAGATGCTCTGATCCGTACTTTGCAAAAGATTTCTGCCTGGAGCGGCATTGCGATTGTGGTTTTGCCTCTGGCACATAGGGATTTTCAAGGAGCATTTGGCAAAGTAGACACCGTGCGAGGTGTCTTTGTGGCACCGGTGAACTGGACCGAGATTGTCCAGGCTGCTTACGGCGCAGCGATCACGGCCCGGGCTAAACTCAATCAGGCGGCGCCCATGCAGCAAAGTGTTTCCGGTTTTTCACCAGGCGGTGCATCTGCCTACATCACCGGTACAAAACGGATTGCGGTGTTGTCGCACGCGGGTGGGGCAGGCTGTTCAACCATTGCCGAGAATCTGGCGTACGAACTATCTGTCCGGCTCAGCGTAAAAACCTTGCTGGTCTCCATGGGGTTGCCACCGGCCGCTGCGCCTCACCTGCGTTTACGCTATCTACCCAACCTGACTGAATATTTTGACCGTCCCGGAAAAGCCACCTTCCAGGCAGCTATACAGCGGAGGGAGAATCTGGAAGTATTGCTGGCTCCTGAATCTTCACTGGATTACATGCGGATTCTGGAAAACTCGAATAAAGGGACAGGAGAGGGCAGTATCAATGGGATGTTGATCGACTCTGAAGATGGGCGTTATGCATCGATTGTGATGGATGTGCCTTCGTCAGAGGATTTGTGGATGGCGCATTCGATCATCTTCGCCAATTATGCCTTGATTGTCGCCCGACCGACTTTGGCTGATCTGGCTGCTATCCGGCATACGCTGACGTTATTACTTTCTGGTCTAAAAAGTGAAAAACGTCTGGCGCGTGAATCCATCTACCTGGTGTTAAATCAATTCACGGATCGAAGCGGGTTTACGCCGCGCAGTTTCCAGGAAGAGTTGTCCAAAACCCTGGGCTGGGCACCGCCATTGGCTGCCATAGTCCCCTATGATCCCGGAGTTCCGCAAGCACAGGATGATGGCACACCCCCTGTGACACGTGGGGATGAGTTCGCCAAAGGTATCCGGGCCATCGTCAATACCTTATTCCCATCGGTAGGGAGTTCGATCAACAGTTCGAACGAACATAAAAGCATCTTACGATTGCCAAAAATTCGTTTTACTTAATCCATAAGATATTATCTTTTCGTCAGGAGTTCCAATATGCCAGGCATTTTAAGGTTATACGACACACCAGCAAACGACATCGTTTTTGACGAAGTTTCCCGCAGCGCTGTTTTCAATGAAGTCATCGACCAGATAAACCAGGAATTCCAAGGAGCAGTCTTGCAGAGTCCTAGCGAAATAGATCGGCGACGAATCCGGGAACGCGTCGATGCGCTAATTGCTGCTGCTTTACGGAAACGCAACTGCCGGCCAGGCGTTCAGCAAGAGGGCATTCTTTCCGAAGAACTCACCCGGCGCATCCTGGGATTAGGGTTTCTGGATATGCTGTTACCGCCAGCGCGTACAGATATCTCGGAAATTACAATTTACTCGAGTGGACTGGTGCAAATCATGCGTAAAGGTTCGGTACGATGGGAAACGATTGATCTGCGACCTGAAGCTGGGGAAATCTGGCGTGTGTTGGACCGCTTGATCGGCCCCCAGAATAAAACCCTGAATGAAACCAATCCAAGTATTAACGCCAAGCTGCCGGCCACGCCACATAATCCGGGTGGTGGGCGCATCAAGGCGCTACATCCGGTGATTGCTCCGCCGGGGCGTAATCCATCTATCAATATCCGTCTGTACGAACAGAAACCGGTCAGGCCGGAGTGGTTATTGGAGCGGGAGGTAATGAACCCTGAGATGATGGATATCCTTCAGCAGGCGATGGAGAAGGGCTACCGCATTCTAATTTCCGGAGGAACTCGCACCGGAAAGACTACCCTGCTCAGCGCTTTGTGCAACTTCCTGCCGCAAGGCTGGCGCATCGTGAAAATTGAAGATCCGGAAGAAATCTGGGTAGACCGACCGACAGTTCAGACGGTAGAAGCTCGCCCACAGGCGGTTGGCACCGATGTGAAACCCTATACACTGGCAGATGGCGTGGATGACGCCATGCGTATGTCCCCCGATTACCTGGTGATCGGTGAAGTGCGCGATGGGATTGCTGCTATGAGCCTTTTCCGGGCATTGATGACCGGTCACAGTGGAGCTTGTACGTTCCACGCCGATAGCCCTCGCGAAGCTGTACGCAGGTTGGCGACCGTGATGGGGGCTGATGCAGGGGTGAAGCCGCATGAAGCCAATCAGATGATTTCAGATGCGGTGGATTTGTTAGTGCAGATCGGCATCCGCCATGAAGTCCGCCGGGTGGTTGCGATTTCAAATGTGGCAAAAGATTTAAAGAACGGGGATGTCTATTTTGAGCCAGTTTACCGGTATTTAGAGGAATCACTGGTGGCTGAACCGCGATGGGAGATGCTAGGTGAACTAAATTAGTGCTTTGTTTTACGATCATAAATCCTGATTTGGATATTAAAGGTTACCCAATGAATCAATAAAAATGACAAGATAGTTCAAAATAAAACATAATCGGATAAAACTATTGGTACAATGAAAATATAGCCAAGCAAAGGGTCTACCTCCGTTCAGCGAGAAGTACTTTACTTTTATAGTATTGGTATAATTAATAGACAATATTGTCCACTCATTGGCCAATATATTAGTGTGCAACCTGTGGCCTTGTTTGGGATCATGTTTCTATCCTCTTTGGCGTTCGATGTGATACTAGATATCACCTCGGAAGCCATATTACAGAACAATAAAAAAAGGAGGAAAAGCATGGTTACAATCATCAAAAAAATGATATCTACAGTGGCGGGTTTGGCGTTCACGGGGTGGTCTGGTTGACATAATCCTAAATTGTAAAAGACCAAGTTGCTATCTTTATATTGACAATATGTGTGGGGTGTACGCCAGGGGGGGTCAATTCCCCCCTACCCCGCCAAAAGAAGAATAGATTTTGATCTACAAAGAACTAAATCTATCACTTGGAACTTTTGTTGCTTTTTACTAGAAAGATCAAAATCTTGTTAAGAATAAAGCATTTTCCGGTATCCGTTCAGTTAGTCAAAATGCCGCCACAATTCGACTTCAAGATAATTGCGGAACATATTAAGAATGTCAAGTTTCGATTCAATATTACTAAAGGCTTCAAGTGCGTTCAGTTGGGTAGGGAGAATGACAATACAGCAATAAAATTTGAGCGGTTTTACCCCAAAAATTTTCTTTTTGAGGCGTTAAAAAGTAGTCATTGACCAAAGTGATCACTTTTTAGCGAAAAACTGTGGCTAAAATTAGAGCACTCAGAGACCAACTGAACGGATACATTTTCCGATTGTCGCAGTAAAAGTGAGGTGCAATAAATGGACTTCTCAGAGATAATTTCGCATGGTAAATCGCTTGGTGAAATGATACGTGATTTAGAAATGGACGGTAAATTGGGTCATTTCAAAAATTGCAATCTATTTCAAATTGAAGAAGATTCAGAATGTAATAAGTATTTCGTAACCCGTGATTTCTGGATTGAGGCAGGTGTAAATCAAACACCTATCTTTAAACGGTATCTTGGAAATACAGAGCAGAAAATGGACGATTATCCATCTGCGGTTGCTTTTGTTAAGCCTGTGCTCGACAATCTATCGAATGAGTTGATGGCACAAATAAAGACCACAAATACTGACTTGATGTTAAGAAAGCTTTTTGTGCTTTATGAAGATACATATGCATTTTATTGTAAAGACCATAAAATAAGAACGGAGCTTTCAGATACTTATTCTGATTTTACTGATCTCACATTAGAAAGTAATCGCAATATCACACTAACATTGCTTGATGGTCTGAGTATTATGATCGAAAACTGTATAGCATTCCAGCGTAATGATAAAGGCGTGCAAGAAGAAATCATAGATGTAGAATCATCGAATGATCTGTTCGACTGCGATTTATTCGTAAAAACATATCTTTATGCGCTCATGTCAAAGTATTATACATTTCTGAATTTAAGCAAGAATGCAAAAAAGAACTATACATATTGTTCCGGTATTGTTGTAAATCCCAATGACAGGATTCCTATTGAGGGTATTGTGCACCACCCTCAGGTATACACAAGTGTCATGATTATGGGCAACCAGAATGCGTTAGCTCCGGAAGATGAAAAAGCCTATTATGATCAATTGAATACCGCGCCGATAGGGCAAGGCTTTCAAACTATGTATAGCATTGGTTTTTTGGAGGTAATGGCATCATTTACATTATTGAATAACAGCTTCAAAGCTGGAAAAGTTATTGTTTTGCCTATTGATGAATTAAAGAAATATATCAAAGATCGTACTTGCGGTATTAATCCGGATAACTTCATAGAACACTTCTCTATAACAAAGGTAAAGTTACAACAGTACATATCAGAAAAAGACCCTTATATATTTAAGGTGGGTTCCAATCAACATCGGCTGGATATTTGCCCAATTGTGTTGCTGGATAATGGAATGGTATATATATCCCCAGCAGCAATCTCCAAAGCAAGAAATATGTGGATGAACTTTGCGATAAATGGTGGTAGGCCATATACTGGTGTAGACACGGGCCACGATGACGCCGTGATTGACGGGTTTGGCGAAAGAGAAAATCAGCTTGGAGATCTGCTTGTTGATATTCTCTATGAAAAGCTTATTCGGCATTACCCGGATGCAAAGTACAAAGCTAAAGATGTTAAGTATGATCGTATCTTTGGCGAGAAGAAACAAAATTATGGCGATTACGATATAGTTTATTTCGTAGGAGATGAACTATTTCTTATTGAATCCAAATATTTCTCAGATTCGTTCACAGCCAATCTTACTATTGGCGACTATAACAAGATATTCAGAGAAAACGGTTATTACAAACATTGTAGAGCGCGATATGATCTGGTAGAAGCAGAACCAGAGAAGATGAGATCTTTTATTAATGCCACAGGCCCTGTAAAGGCGCATTATTTGTTTATTTCATCTAAACCTTTAGAGGTTGAATTCCAAGATGAAGATAAGATTGTAACTTTCCTAAGCGTCGCCAATTTTGATATGTATATCGATGCCAAATTGATATCCGATGATGGGGAAATTTTGAGGCCTACACACAGAATTTAACCAATTTATTCTGAATGCATAGGTACAGGAAAAAAGTGAATCCCATTTTGAATGGTACCTTATTTTTTGTTTATGGATTTTTGACTATTTAAATTTCTTTTGGTGAAGAAAGAATTCGTGAAATTTTGTATTTTATCCGGAATATAA
>PNNU01000095.1 GCA_013824385.1 Anaerolinea sp. | reverse complement strand
AGCCACTCTGCCGCTGAACGAATTTCAACTGTAAGATGGTTTTGTTCAATGGGTTGGGCATTCGCGTCAGACAGAATCAGCGCGCGGGTGAGATTCAAGCCCCGCATGGCATCCATCAATGCCCGCACTTCCCTTTCACGGGTCGCAGGATTCTCCAGGTTCTGGGCGACTTGAATTAACTGATGAGACTCCGGCAGGTAGAAATCCACCTCATAACCGCCTGGTGATATGCAGTAGTAAATCTCCTTCGTTTTTCGCCGCAGGGCCAGGAACACCACGTTCTCCAGCAGTCTTCCAGTGTTGGCGGAGAACGCAAAGCCGACCGCAGTGGCAAAGCCGGTGTCAATGCTATAAACCTTCTTGGGGGCGATCTGCTGGCGTTTGACCGAATAAGCGTACACATTCAGCGTGAAGAGCAGCCAACTGTTTTCCAGATATTCGATGTAGTTTTTGATTGTATTCACACTGCCGAGGCGAAACTGTTCCTTGAGCTTGTTGAACGAAATCTGGCCGGCTGGATTGCTCATCAAGTAAAACGCCAGTTCCTTCAAAGCACGCACTTCCACGATCCGGTAGCGGGTGGCAATATCCCGGTACAGGACATCGTCATAGAGCGTACGCAGCAACGGCAGATCGGGGTATTTGAGCGGCTCAGGGATGCCGCCCAGCCGGATGTACTCGTCCAAATATTGCTGCAATTTGCCCATATCCAGCGTGGTCAGGCGGGCCAGATCAGGCGCATGATAACCTCGGAATCTCATAAATTCCGTGAACGAGAAGGAAAACAACTCAACCGGCACATAGCGGCCGGTCAACCGGCTGCCCAGCTCACGGCTGAGCAGCGACGCGTTCGAGCCGGTGATGTAGAACTTGAAACCCATATCCATAAACCGGCGGACAAAATGCTCCCAGCCGGGGATGTTCTGGATTTCGTCAATGACAAAAATCTTACGCTCGCCAAACACCTCGATCAAGTGCTGGTACAGGTCATTGGCGTCATCCGCCTGGAAGCCCAGAAAACGGTCATCCTCGAAATTGACGTAATAGAATTTATCTTCCCCCAACCGCTGAGCCAGTTGCGCCAGGAGAGTGGACTTTCCCACGCGGCGCAGCCCGGAGATGATGACGGCGTGGGGCAGGCTTGCCGCCTGTTCGAGCGCGGCCAACTGGTCTCTTTCAATGCCCGTATCACGCTGCCCAAATGCCTGGAATTGTTCCAGCAGCATGGCCTTGATCTGCTCTTTGGGCCATTTCGATTTCCAAAAGTTTTCAGTCATGCTGAAATCATACCCCAATTAGTTTTCACTGTCAATGAAAACTTTTGACCATCTTTGGCGCGCGGTGTGCGCTGGCGGTGGTCGCCACGGTGGTGCTCAGTTTCCTGCCGATGGCGCTCTTCGCCTGGGCGGGCGGGGCGGTGATAGGGCAGGCCGCGAAGCCGTTCCCGACAGCGGGAGCGGCTTCTGCTTATTCAATGTGAGAGATAGTCTGGGGCTTGTAATTATTGTCGTCAATCCCGATAGAAAGATAACCAGTAAAACTTTGATGCAATCGGCGACTGCGGTACGCCAACTGCGAGAGGGCGTTTTAGCGGCCTGTCAATTCCCGGACATTGTCAGATACCCCAAAGGTGTCATACGAAAACCGGCAACGTGGTAATGGGTTTTCCATGTGCGCTCTGCGTAAAACGGTGAAATCGCACACCTTAAACGGTGTATGTCGCACAGCGGGGAAGGAGAACGCGCTGGCAAAGCAATTATACTTTAAGTGTTCGGCATGCTCCGAATTCGGTGTGCGCCTTGCGACGAATTATGCACCAGCTTCATCTCTGCCGGATAATGTGTCATTCCTTTTTTGCTTGCCACGGTAAAAGCACCTCCTGTCTTATTTTCTCACAGGAGGTACTTTCTTTTCGTGTCTGCTTTTAGGGGGGCAGTTCATTTTTCAGGGTCTTTTATGTTTCAAAACTGGTTAGAATAAAGATAAGGTCAACACCACACTGCACTAAAGAGTAATCCATATCTTTAAAAAACAAAGCACGCCTTGAGTATCTGTTTTCTCACGGCGCACTTTGTTCTATTGGAAAGTACAACGTTTGCATTTAGCATCCAGAAGGATTGGATGATTGACTCTACTGCAAAAACCGCTTTTTCAGCAAAGGAACCGCCAGATATGGTGCAAGGGCGCAGATCAAACTACGTAGATAGGCGTCTAACCGTTTTAAAATGACCTTTTTGCAGTGGAGTCATGATTAAAAAAAATTAAATGTCCATACACAACCTCCTTTTCTTCTAGGTGAACTTATAGGTTATAGAATATTTGCTTTTAGATTACTTGTGGTTGGTCTTTGACGGATTAGAACTTTTTCTTTAGTATAGCACAATTATTGCTCTTGTCAATATAGCTTTCGTAAGTGTCAGGAGCACCGATTTTACGGTGGCAAAGGGTAAACTACACCCCTTATGGGCACTTTTAGCCAGTTTGATACACCGTTCTGGGCTCTCAAGAGCATGTTAAGTGGTGATGGTTGCTAAAATCGGTGCTCCTGTCATAAGTGTTGGGAATACCATCTAGCTATAGTTGCTATCATTTCTAAGGTATTTTGCATCCAATGTTCCTAGAGCTTACATTGCAGTAGTGTTATACAACTTTGCCATAGCTTCTTGGCTAAGTGTTACTTGATCCACGGCCATTAGCTTATCAGGGTATTTGATATGATCAATATATAAAACTCCTCTGAGGTGGTCCACTTCATGTTGAATAACTCTGGCTAGATAATCCTCTGCAGGCATTTCTACCGATTCTAGATGCTGATTCCAGTAAGATACTTTTATTTGCTTTGACCGTTCTACAAGGCCTGCGTACCCTGGTAAGCTCAAACAACCTTCTCGATCTTCTACCAATTCACTGCCATAATAAGTTATTTTGGGGTTTATGAGCACAAGAGGTTCCACTTCTTTTCCGCGGGATTCATCGATTGCGACAATCTGCAAATTTAACCCAACCTGAGGAGCAGCAATACCAACGCCTCCGGCTTCATACAACAAGTTATACATATCTAAAATTATCTTTTTAAGTAAATCAGAATCGAATGATTCTATATCGATTGGCTTAGATTTTTTTCGTAGTGAGGTTGCGCTCAAATGTGCATAAACAGGAGTTGTTGTTACAATACTAAGCTTGGAAAACATGACCTTACCTCCTCATCCAGATTAGTGTTGAAATTATACAACAAATTAACGTTCTGGGGAATTTCCGTTTTTGCCTTCAATTATGGGGCGTTTTGGTTCAAGGGCTGGAATTTTATTAGCTGGCAGGTATTACGTCGATTCCTAATGGCCTCACATTGATGAAAACAAAACGCAAAACCATTATTTATCACATTGTACTGCTGTAGCAATACAATTAGTCAATGTAGGGGTATTGGAAAGCATTTTCAGCACCAAACATAGCGGATAGCAAATGTTTGAAGCCCTATATATGGGCATTCACCTTCGATCCAATAATATCCTTCAAATTAATCACTGAGTTCAAAAGGGCGTTTGCCCCATTTACACAGTCGTCCCATAAAGCAAATTCGGTCGGTGAATGACTACTCCCGCTAGAGGGTATAAAGATCATTCCTACAGGACAGATATTTGCTAATGACATAGCATCGTGTCCAGCGCCAGATGTTAAATGCACATAACGCAAGCCCAGAGCATTGCATACCAATGCGAATAAATCTTGAATATTTTTAGAACACGGGGTTGGTGCAAAACGTCCGTATCTAAGATAAGTAAAATCTAGACCATAGGTCTTACCGATTTTTTTTGCTAAGTCAAGTAATACTCTTTCTAATCTATCCAATAATTTATTATTTGGAGCCCGGAATTCCAACATTGCTTCTGCTGACCCAGGTACAATGTTATATGCTCCGGGAGAGTAGGTGACCTGCCCAAAATTAATAACACAATCTGGGAAACCATCTAGAACCTCCTTATGAGCAGCTAGCATAAATGCTGATAATCCGAGGCCAGCATCCAGACGGGCATCCATTGGAGTAGTCCCAGCATGGTCAGCTCTCCCAACATATTTGAGAGTGAACGACCGAATACCAACAAAAGCCGTAACAATGCCAATATCTGCTTTAGCATTTCTAATGCGTGGCCCTTGCTCAATATGCAATTCAATGTAAGCTAACAAACTTCCCGGATTTTTGCGAGCAGATAATATGCTATTTTCGTTGAGACCAGCACGAGTTAGACTCTCTTCTAGTAGATGCCTACCTCCTCTAGGGTTAGTAAGATCTTCAAGCGGTAAGGTTCCCGACAAAGCTCTACTGCCCAGCATTCCGACCAATGTGCCTTCTTCATCGGTGAAATCTACCACTTCTATGTTGAAGGGAATATCTACTCGATTATCGCGTATCGAACGAAGTGCTTCATAGGCAGCGACAACTCCTAGAGCGCCATCAAAACGTCCTCCTTGTGGTACAGAATCCAAATGTGATCCCATTAACAAAGATGGAGCTTGTGGGTCTTTTAATAACCGAGCAAAGTGGTTTCCGGCATTATCCATGTAGAACTCAAAACCATCCCCTGTAACTTTTTTGCGAAACCATTCTCGAGCTAGAAGATGATTCTCGCTTAAAGACGGTCGATTAATTCCCCCGTTACCAGTACTCCCTATTTGTGACAAAGACTCGAAGTCTTTCTTCATTCGCTCAACATTAACTTTTAGTGTATGCATATAGCTTTCCTCTTATTATCAAATGGATCTCACCGGCTTATATTAATTATTACCTAAAAACACTCAGGTGAATTTAGGAAGAACGAACAAGATTCGTACAATCGGCGCCTAATAATTTAAATAATTCTAAAAGAGCTCTTTCATCAGTATGTAGAATTTGGTTGGTTAGAACAAAAGACTTGGCTTCTATAGTAAAGCCTGACTTAGATATAAACCAATATATCACATTCTTGCGATCTATCTTTATAATCTTTTCTGCTCTTTGAATTTGCTTTTTTATTTCCTTAATTCCAGTTCGTCGTTTACGCCATTTCACTTCTACTATCCAGAGTTTATCATTTTCGGTTCTTCCCACAGCATCAAACTCCCCTTGACCGCCCGGGAGACGAAGCTGAGAGATTTCAGTAAATCTCGGTAACTTAGCAAGTGCTTTTTGCCCAAAAAAATACCCGTCAACTTCTTGTTTATTAAAATTCTCCATGAGTTTCCTAATGGCACATTCGGCTATTTGTCCAAGATCTTCGCTAATAATATTATTCATGATATGGCTCTTTAGCATATCTTAGCCATTCTTGCCTATAAGGTTTTCTATATCTCTTCGAATCTCCATCGCCCGAATAGAGAAGTTTTTCAAAGCGTGAATCTCAGAGGATTCAATACTAGTGACTAGTTCATTGATTTGTTGGAGTAAGTTTGGTTGTGCACTCACTAGTCTTCTATATTGCAGAGTTTGACCTTGAGGCATATTTTTCCAAAACGAGACGACTTCACCAGGATATTTATTTTCTTTCAACGCATCTTCTATTTGCTTCAGCCAAATCCACAAATGTTCAAATAAATCCTTGGTTAAGGCAGTATCGGCCATTTTTCTTTTTTCCCACTCTTGCCATTTTGCTACTGTGAACCCTGCACCTGCTGATATGACAGTCCATAGAGCAGTAAAAATAGTGTTCCACAGCTCACGCGGAATATTAGTGAACACTCCGCTTTTTGGTTCTACTATAACATTACCAAGAAGAATTGTCCGCCCTTCAATGGCATGAGGTGAGTATCGGACATTGGCTGCAATGTTGTACTCACCCTCTTCTGTTGGTTTGAGTGTGTATGTTCTTCCTACATAACTGTTCGCGGGAAGCTCACTTGGCCAATCCTTGTCTAATCCAACTACTTCGATGCCAACCGTGTCAATCAATCTTAGGGACAATCCCGTCACCGAAAATGACATTGGGTTGTTTATCGTGACTGAGACATGTAATTCTTGACCTACCTGTATTCGGGAATGATCAATTACTCCTGTAACCTCGACTTCGACTTGTGTAGAGGTAAGTCTATCCAAAAACGTTGAGTGAACAGCGCGAGCAACCGTATTTGCGTTGAGTAATACCAAACCCAAAATCATCCAAATTACCATTTTGAAACTAACAGCCCATTTGCTAAAGTAATTTCTCATGTAATAGCCTCGCTGCAATCTCAATCTCTTCTTCTATGATTGGATTTTTCGGATCTAGACTCGCTGCTTTCTCAAACGAGCTCAAAGCATTTTTCCAATCATTTAATCTTAAATCTAACCAACCTTTTGCGCGATGCACACAACTATGATCTGGCGACAGATGCATTGCTTTATCTAGGCAATTCTTTGCTGCGTCGAAATCCTGATTCTCACTGTTTATAGTTACCATGTTTAGATATGAGCAGGTTATCACTCGAGGTTTGACTTGCAATTCCCATTTCCACGACTTTGGAGTTTCATATTTGGTTGGGCAAAACTTAACCCACAGCCAACCTACTTGAGTATCCTTTCCTTGATCAGCCTCTATTGCATCCCGGCATGCTTTAAGTGCTTCTGTCCAATGTTTTAGCTTTATATGGACATACGACATATCTTGATAGGTCATCGCTAATTTGCCAAATGCTGGCGGATACAAAGCCAGAGCAGTAGCCCAATAGTGAAATGCATCCTCATATCTTTCCTTTACGACTGATACAAAACCAAGGTTGTTGTAAGCTATACCAAGATAAAGAGGATCTGCACCTTTAACTTTCATATTGACGGCGGTCGTGAATAATTCTATCGATCTATCAACATCATCGTCAGCAAAGACGTCTCTCCCTAGGGTTATATATGCCAGTTGAATTTCTCGAATAAGACTATCATTGGACATTCGACTGGCGTGATCTGCTATTCTTTCCAAGGATTCAATTTTTATTTCAAAAGACTCAACCTCGTCCACACTACAACCAAGGATTTCTAATGTTCTCCTACGATTCATAAGGGCATTTAACATAATTTGCTTAGCCTTATCCGTACTAATGTGTCGACCAGGTATATATATATCGAGATAAGTATTGCCTCCAGCAGTCTGATCGAACTGGTATTTTACAGCAAGTAATTTTTTGGTTTGGTTGCGATCAGCAAGAAGTTGGCGGAAAAATTCCGGTCTTCTCAAGCTATAAACAAAGCTCTTTACTAATCCGTGTTTTTCAACAACGAACAATTCGGTTTGTTGTTCTTCAACGATCAGTATACCGTCTTCTAAATCCTTTTTCCATCTATTAACATATTCCTTGACGGAAATTCCTTTCTCCGTGGGCGTTAGTTTACGCATAAATCCCCTTCGCAACTTAGTTTCTTCAACTACCATATTTATATTTTGCATTACTGAGAGATCAAATGGCTGTGTAATTTGTCCCCATTCTATTCCTTGCGCTTCTGCAAAATATTTCAAATACAACTTCTCGAATCTATCGCCCGTGAAAAACAATCTGCCATTTTCAACATCAATTAATCGCTTCCCGCGCATAGCCTCAACAATTGATATCACCTTCTTTTTAGCGAGCTCTACTTTCTTTTCAGGATCCGCTTTATTATCCGCCTCCAAGCCCTCAGATATTAAGTGATATTTGGCTATTTCTTCGGTCGTCCACCCCTCAAACGGTATTATTAGTTTTAAATCATTGAGCATCGAAGGGGGAAAAGATTTAATCTCGGCAATATGGGTACTTTTTGACCGCCTTTGTTCTTCCAATTGATCCAGAACATGGTCGATTATCTGATGGTTGAGAATAATCTTAGGAAGATGATGATCTTCCCAGTAACGGTACATGAAATGGCAGATTAGTTGCACCTCATAAGGATTCCCTCCCGTGAGACGATGAATTTCATCCACACAAGTACGGTCGAAATATAATCGTTCATTCTCATCCAGGGGGCGCAGAATACAATCTTCTGTATCTTGACGATTGAACCCGGTAATATAGACATTTATAAATTGGCGAAGGATTGGCGAGTAAGTGCTCGAGAGCATTTTGAACATTTCGGGTGTTCCGGCAAGGAGTGCACTTACGGTTAGTTCCGGTTCCTCGAAAATATTTCTTAAAGCCTGCAACAAGTCATTATTATGAGTAAATAAATTGGCTTCATCAATCATAAGTACAATGCCTGGAATATTATTGCTCTTTGCTTCACGCTGAATCTCCAGTAGGTCATGTTTTAAGTCCGCTTGAGAAATGGATAGTTCTGTTACCTTTTGGAGTTTGTGCCCAATGTAAGACCGAACCACATTGAAAGGAAGAGAAGGGTATCCATAATTTTCAGTGTCTACTTTTAACTGCGCTGTCGCATACTTGTATGCTTGGTAAATAGATGCTGTCCGACCATTATACATGCCTCGCTCATGGCCCATCTCTAAAATTGCATCAAATAGATGCTTAAAGAATTCGAGACTGTTTTTTACTAGTTCCTGAGTGAGGACAAATCTCACAGGTAATAGCCCTTCCTTTTTAGCAATATCCTCAATCTTGTAGAGGAAGCTCGTCTTACCTATCGAACGTTCGCCTATGATGGCTATGTTGTATGATCGGCATTTTGGTGATCTAACCATGTTTAAATAATAAGTGACATCCCTGCTTTCCATTTCCCTCCCAGCAAACAACTTTGGATCTGTTACTGGATGCAGGAAATCATAAGGATTAACCCGAAGTAATGTTCTGCTCATTTCTTCATCTCCTATGTCAAAAATTCGTGATCAGGTATAAATAGACAAATTGAGAAGTGTAACTGGGAATATATACATTCACTTCACTCTTTGGCTATTGAGATCCTCTAATCCGACTAATTCTTCACCTTGAGGCATTCTATCAGTATAGAGTATTCCTTCTAAATAATCCATCTCGTGTTGGATCACTCGGGCAACTAAATCCTTGGCAATAAATGATAATCGATTCCCATTCATATCTTGAGCCTGGATCTCCACATGAACCGCTCTCTTGACTAACCCTGCAAATCCGGGAAGACTCAGGGAGCCCTCGTAATCCAGTTCAGTTTCTGATGAACGATAGGTTATTTCAGGATTTACGAAGACCGCTCTTACTGGCTGAAATGATGCTTCTTCTTCTGGCTTTTTGGGTTTTATGCTATAACGACTTCGAGGAGAAGTGACATTAAGAACTATTACACGCTGAAGCACCCCAACTTGTGGCGCGCCTAATCCTATCCCATAACCTAAATCATCTAATAATTTTAATATACCATTTCCAAGCTGTGTAACCGTTTCATCAAAAGTTCTGACTTTAACACTTTTTTGACGTAATACTATGTTAGGCGCCTTTGAGAAGAAGTATGGATTGAACTGGACAAGAAAGAACGTTGTCATTCGATTGTCTCCTTGTGAACCTAAACAGTAGGTAGCCCCGATAATATTATGGACGGACTGTACAACATTCCAATTCGGGATGTTATGCGGATACAGCCTTTCTAAAGTGGCTATCAATGGGGCGTTTTGTTCACCCTGCCATACTATACAACAAATCCATCCTGCGGGCAAGCGCTTTTCGCCCCGCGCCGGTGATGAGAAAGTTCATGGCTGGATGGGGTACGCTTATTCCAGTTGTTTTTTTACATCGCAGCAAACAAGTCGTTTTTGGTAGCCGATTGCGCTACTATTTGCCTGTCAAGCATGTCAGCCAACGGCATCACGCGGAT
>PNNU01000094.1 GCA_013824385.1 Anaerolinea sp. | reverse complement strand
TATTTCATCATTTGGATGACGCACACCGCCAGCATGATCACCCAGACATTATAGAGCAGCACCATGATGCGGTTCGGCCAACCCAGCAGCACATTCGGTCCAACCCGCCCGGCGCTTGGATCCTTCTTCCGCGACCAGAGGATAGAGCCGAAAAATCCGATCATGCCCAGCCAGTTCAGCAAGGTGAAATTGAACACAGCCAGGGTGTAAGGTTCCCAGAAGGGGCTGCGCAGCAAGGCGTTGGCAACCAGGGTTGAGGCGATGGGAAAGGTCAAAATAACAAGTGCGCCGCACAGCGTATGGATCGTATTATCCCGGCTGGTCGAATTATCCGTAATCGCATTAGTCTTGAAGATGCCTGCGCCAATCAACGCCAGCACAATAATGATGAACCAAACCCAGCCGATAATTCCGCCTGCAGTACCGACAAAACGCCAAGTCACGATCAACATAAAGAGCACACTGGCCCCCCACGCAAAGAAGGCACCCTGCATCAGATAGCCGTACTTGCCGATCTCGTACTCGCTGATCATACGCCACTTGGGATCAAACTCCGGCTCGAGAAAATGCAGCACGGCGACCGATAAAATAAATAGTAAAGCAAACACCAGGGCAACAATACTCAATATTGAATAAATCATAAATCCTCCGCAACAAATCTAGTCAACCTTGAACTAATTATACGTTTTATAAAAAAAAGTACCCTTCAAATCTGAAGAGCACTAAAAATAGAATCTGAATTTATCAACCGAATAACTAAGGCTTTGACCATTTTTGTAATTGGTCCACAGAAACCCCTACCCCACCGCAAACAATGACCAACACTGTTTGGTAGGGTTCGATTTCTTTCGCTTGCCCATAGACCGCTGCCAGTGCCGCGCCGCAAGCCGGTTCCACCACCAATCGGTGATCTTCGATAAATCTTTGGCAAGCTGCCACAGCCTCTTGATCTGAGACCACCAGTGGTGTAATGGAATGTTTCCTGGTCCATTCAAATGCACATTCACTCACCTTGCGCGCGCCGAGCGATGTTGCGATACTGGTGATAGCGGGCAGTTCCACCAGCCTATTTGCAGCTACGGATTGTGCGAACGAATCCGCTCCACTGGTCTCCACTGTAATGACAGGAACATCCTGCCAGCGGTTCTTGTGTAACCCTTCCATCACTCCGCACAACAATCCACCACCACCAACTGAGAGGACAATAACATCTGGTTTGACTTCTGCCTTCACAACCTCATCAATCAATGTCGAATGCCCCTGCCAGAGCAGCGGATTATCGAATGGGTGGATAAACGCGTCACTTTCTTTGACCATCGACAATGCCAATGCGTTTGCATCCTGCCAGGAAGCGCCGTGCACGATCACTTCTGCGCCTTCCTGAAGGATAAGATTCTTTGCGCGTTCCGTAGTGGTTTCAGGAACAACCACCACCACTGGCATGGAGAGATGCCGTCCAGCATAAGCCACAGCAATACCGGCATTACCGCCCGAGGATGAAATAAATCGCGTTGCTCCGCTGCGGGCGTATTCCTGACAGGCATATCCAACCCCTCGAATTTTAAATGAACCTGAAGGCTGCACGGCTTCAACCTTAAGCCAAATCGAACGCCCAGTCTGCAAACTCATGGCTCGCGATTCAATTAATGGTGTTTCATTGTGTAGTTGTTTCATGAAAAATCGCTTAGCTACCTGTTCTTATAAAAAATATTATTAAGTCCTTTTTTCTTGAACAACAATTATGCCATAAAACACAAAACCTCTCTTCGAATCTGATGTTTGAAAAATGGAGAAGAAAAAACCGGGGTGGATTCATAATTGAACCCACCCCGGTTTACAGTACCGTTTTCACATGATTTTATTCAATTATTGCCATAAAATCTGGCGGCATCTTCTTCAACGGCAACTGAATCGGATAGCTGCCCATCGGTGTATCGAACCCGATGCGATACCAGGCACCACCCACCGGAGATCCAAAACACATATCAACTTCTCCAACTTGAGGGTCAAAGATCATTGATCTTAGTGTTCCAAACCATTCCTCATAAAAATGACAAGCCAAACCCATTGGATACTCGTCTGACAAAAGTGACTTGATGTCTTGCTTGCTTACCTTTTGTTTATCACCCAGACGTGATTGAATCGTGTCGAACCGGGTTTGTGAGTTTACCCATACCGGGTCGCGATACTGAGTCATTTCTGGCAGGGTATAGTGATTGGTTGAACTGATCATTTGTTCAGCGCTTTTGGTATTAATTCTCTTCACCGCTTTATGGGAGCCAAACACCTCAATCAAAGCTGCTTCGCCAGATTTATCTGCCACAAGCAAAATCGGATTTCCACACATCGGAATCTCATTAATTAAGCGAATGGCCTCATCCACTGTTTTACAGCGTTCAAGAACCGCCCTAATCACAAACCAAAACTGAAAACCATCATCAATCGGAGCTCGCATGCCTGCCTCAAGCCCAACTGGCATCCCGCCAGCCGTCTGAGAAATTACCAAACCATGCTCATTCATTCCCTCAGTAAATCCAAAGAAAATTAACGATGATCCGATAAATGAATATTTTTTATCCACATGCATGGTGCACAGTCGTAAATCCTCAGTATCAACGCCAAACTCATAACTTCGACCAACCAGTGTTTTTCCACCTTCTGTGCGAGAAGGAAGCAGTGCAAACTGACTGCATCTGCCTTTTGGTAGATATGTGTAGGCATAATATACCAGGCTTTCTAGCGGAATTCCCACACCATCAGCAAAACCCCTCATTTCCTCATTAATCCCCGGGATGAATGATTCCATTTGTGACGAAACCTGTTTGAATTGTTCCTCAGAAAATTTTCCGGCGCCTGAACCCAGAAACCCCACGAATTGCGGAATGTGTTTCACCGCTTCCGCCTGGATTCTACCTATTTTGTACGGTTCACCTTTTAAGTGAATGTGTTGAAATACGACTTGCCGCTTTTGAGCCATCAGATCCTCCATGATTTTGAATGATCTTAGGATACTCTTTCGGCACAATAATTGCTTTGCACTGCTTGCCCTCTACTTTACAAATCTTGCTATTTACAGCGGAACGATAGGGATATAAATTTCCATCTCGAATTTCCCCTCCGGGTTTGTTTCAGGCGTGGAAAGATAGATCTCGTATGGCGGTAAATCTGCTGGCTGAAACCCGCTATCAAACAGCCAATCACGGTAGAGATACATATAAACTCCCTGGATTTCTTCCAACATGCAAGTAACGTGCACCACAACACACTTTGAGCCAGTCAACTGCATAAATCCAATCGGTGGTTGCGGAGAAATCTCTTTAGCAATTGAAAGACAGGCATGGTACCTGCATTTATCAGGAGGGGTAATGAGCGGATCATCATAGGAAATTCCCAATACGCGGGTTTCTTTCGTGATTAAATCGTGTGCCGTTGCCCAACGAAAAAGCTCATCCCACCCTTTACATATTAATTCAATTTTGTACCCCTTCAGGATTGAAACATAAATCAAATTCCAGAGTGGAACCTTGCGAATTTCTACTTTGATCTGTGGAGGTTCCTTCAGATAGATATCTTCAGCACGCACTTCAGCGGGAACAGGTTTATTTTCAGCCTTTCGATATTCATTGGCGGATATTCCAAAGTGGTTTTTAAAAGAACGTGCAAAAGCGGATGAAGAAGAAAAGCCGCATTTCATGGCGATCTGGGTGATTGAATAACCAGAATACTTTACGAGCATGTTTGCTGCTCTTTCCAGCCGCACTCGATTCAAAAATTGCTGCGGTGTTTCTCCAATCATAGCAGAGAACAACCGGTGAAAGTGGAACGCTGAAAAACCGGCGCTTTTTGCCAGATCATCCAGTATTATTTTTTCATGCAGGTGGTCTTGCATGTACATAATCACGGCATCCACCCTTGCCTTGTAAATAGATCTGGAATCATGCATGGTTGACTTCACACAAGATGCCTTTATAAATTTGTAGTTTACTCATAATTTCACCATTAAAAAGGTTCTTCCACGATTTCTCCCCTCAATCCCTTTACAGCATGAACCACTCCTAGCATGCCGGAGACCGCCATCCCAGTGCTCATCAAGAGCTGCGGAAAGAATCTCCAAAAATCATAAATCCAGAGTACCCCGTGCGCCAGACCGCCTTGTTCTTTCCAAATGACGTAGATCGGAAACACCAACCCATAGAAAGAATACACTGCCCAACAGAATCCCGCCAGAGCGAAAAGGGCACTCGCCACCAACAACAACGGACCTTTGCGTTTTTGCAATTGAGCAGCATTTTCTTGTTCGATCTGATAAATCTGGTCTTCGCCGTCTCCCCAAGAGCAATTTAAACGCAGGCACACTTCTGTAATGATTTCATCGCGATCCATCATCCGTGCAAGTGAACGAACGACATATTCCTTGAGGGTTTCCTTCGGTTCTTCCATCTTGACTACCTATTGCTGTTTTTTCTTTTTTGGTTTAGGCGCGGGAAGCTCATCTACAGTGATCCTGATTAATTCACTAATCCAGTCATTGTCTTCAAATCTATCTTCGATTAGAAAGCTATTTTTTGCACCTGGATAAGCAGGCGCTTCAACAAGATCACTAATATAAGACCTTCCCCCTTCAGTCGGTTTTACAAAGAGTTTATCATCACACACTAATGCTACAACTTTTTCATCACAATAAATTGCATATTCTCCAAACATCTTACGGTACCTGATGACGCCGGCATTTTCCATTTGTTCAGTCAGGAATTTTACAAAATTCTCATCAGATGACATTTTTTCTCTTTTCAGATTCGGATTTTTCCTGTCAATCAGCATGCTGGGCACTTCCTAATCACTAATCCCTAATTACCAATTAATGATTTCCAACCATCTCACTAATCTTACATACCATATTCCAGTTACGGTCGGTTATATCCACTCCGATAATCTTCTCCGCCCCGGCCGCTAACCTGGATTTGCCCACCCCGTCAGGAGCATAAAGATAAAACACCTTGGGGGTAAGACAGTAATGTTCACTCTCTGTTTTGAGGCTTGTCAGTTTCTCAATGTTCACCTCCTCAGGTTCCGCGGCGAGAAAACCAAGATGTAGTGTGCTCTCATCACCCTCAGGCACCGGAAACGGATTTTCATCCAACGCCCTGTCAAGTTCCTCCGGGGTCAAGATCAGCACCTTGGGAGTAAACCCTCTGCTCTTATCAATCTCAGCACCAATCTTGTTTCCCAATTCAACCGAATCCATCTCCGCGGACTTAAAAATAGCGTTGCCGCTCTGGATGTAGGTCTCGACCTCCTGCGCCCCCAGCCCTTCAAGAATTTCAACCAACTCAGTCATCGGCAGCTTATGGTTGCCGCCGACATTAATACCTCTGAAAAGCGCAATGTATTGGTGCATTATGATCCTTTATTTTGTTCAAAATTGTAGTTCTCATTAGATGAGTATAATTAATTATTGTTCTTTGTTAATGGCAAATATATCAGAGTTTTTTATCTGTATGCTTATTAACACAATCTTCCAAGTTGCTCAAAAAAGTAATTCTTGATGATTAGGCAGTAAACCCAAATAACAAACTAATCAAATCATTGTGAGATTAATGGATGGAGTTTTTTTATGGATGGTTATATTTTAAGTATTGATCAGGGCACAAGTGGATCGAAGGCGATTATTTTCAACCATAAAGGAAATATTGTAGCTGCCGCCTTCCATGAGGTCACCCAACATTATCCCCATTTGGGTTGGGTTGAACAAGACGCAAACGAAATTTGGGAAAAAACTCTACAAGCTGTATTTGACGTTTTGAAAAATGCTCGAATTCTGCCTGAAGATATCCGCGCAATTGGCATTTCCAGCCAAAGGTGTACAAGTGTTGTCTGGAACAAGCTCACCAGTGAACCCATTGGCAGAGCAATTATTTGGCAGGATAGAAGAACCCAATATATCTGTGATCGAATTTCAGTTACGGATAGAGCCGAAATGGTTAAAAACTCCGGCTGTTTTCCTTTGCCGAATGCCTCCTTTTCTAAAGTCCAATGGTTGATGGAAGAAGATCGTACCGTTCAAAAAGCATTAGCCCGTGGGGAATTACTTTTTGGAACAATAGATTCATGGTTAATCTGGAAACTTTCTGGTGGAACAACACATGTTACTGATTTATCAAACTCTTTCGGTACAGGTCTTTTAAATACAACTTCCTTGGAGTACGATGATTGGTCCTTAAGCAGGTTTGGTATTCCGAGAGAAATTTTACCCGCCCTTAAAAGTTCTTCTGAAACCTATTGTTTCACTGATCCAAAGTTATTGGCTGGCGTCGCCATTCCAATATCTGGATGCGCAGGAGATCAAACTGCCGCAGCATTTGGTCAAGCCTGCCATAAACCGGGAATGATTAAGAATACTTATGGAACTGGTTCTTTTATGGTTCTTAATACTGGTCAAACTCATTATGTTCCAGAAAACGGAGTTATCTCGCCGGTATTATGGTCGATTAAAGGAAAAACAGATTTCGGTTTGGAAGGTTTTGCCGACGTATCTGGTGCTGTGATCAATTGGCTGCAAGATGGTCTTGGAATTATCCGCGACGAATATGACGCAGATGGTTTGGCAATGCAAGTACCAGATACACAAGGGGTCTTCTTTGTGCCAGCTCTCGTAGGGTTGGGAGCGCCCTATAACAGCCCCAACGCGAGAGGTACAATTTTTGGTATTAATTTGGCAACCAACAAAAGCCACATCACCAGAGCAGCCATCGAATCAATTGCCTACCAAACCCGCGACTCTCTGGAATGTATTGAAAGAAAATACGGGGAAAAAATCACTTCCCTTAGAGTGGACGGCGGTGGGTCAAGAAGTGATTTTTTGTTGCAATTCCAGGCAGACATACTCGGCATTCCTGTCGAAAGACCTGAAGTAGTTGAAACCTCAGCGCAGGGTGCAGCTTACCTTGCGGGACTATCAATTGGATATTGGGATTCTGTTGAAGAAGTCGAAAGTAATTGGCGTTTGGATACCCGTTTTGAACCACGCATGTCAAAGACCAAACGTGATGATTTGTACTCAGCGTGGTTAAAAGCAATAAAATGCGCCCAAGCCTGGGGTGAATCCAGTGTTACTCATGAATTCATAAACACCAACGAAATAATTAATGCAAAATTTCAACGGTTATCTCCCCGTGAGCAAGAAGTAATCAAGCTTATCGTTTCAGGAAAATCCATCCGAGAGATTGCCTCTCACCTATTTACAAGTCAAAAAACAGTGGAGAAACAAAGACGCGACGCAATGCGCAAATTAGAAGTGGATAACATTGCTGCATTAATCCGTTTGTGCTTTGAATATGGTTGGTCATCTAATTAATAAAAGTTGCCCAACTTCCAATTTGGAGTAAATCCGCATTTGTCGTATGCTCCATAAGAGTATATTTTATTCACTTTTCCCTTATTTCTAGGGTTTTTTGTGTTTTAACCAACGCCGATGCCTGATTTACTTTACCCCTTCTAAATGCAATAATCTACACATTCAGCATTAACCTAACTTTCAATTTAATTATAAGGAGGCGTTATTTTTGGATTGCATATTGCTCTACCTTCCAAGAAAGCACTAATAGGTATGGTCTTTTTTGAAATTCCTAAAAACATCAACAAAGCAGTTCTTCGAAAAATCTAAACCAGGAGAATTCACATGAGCGGAAAAGTAAAGAAATCAGTAAACTGGATCATCATTTGTGTGGTGATCATCACCTTGGCTGCCGGCACGGCAAAATTGATCGAGACCGATTTTGGAAAAGTGGACGTTAGTAATATCTTTTTAACCGACGAGAATGGCGATACAGTCGCTGCCAGATTATATCGTCCGGTAGCAGCCACCGCTGCAAGTCCACTCCCGGCTGTTATCAACATTCATGGCTACCAAAACGACAAACTCGTGGATGATTCCTTTGCGATTGAACTCTCACGACGAGGATTTGTGGTTATTTCACCAGATATTATGGGACACGGTGATTCAGATCCCAAGTTTGATCTTGGAGGTCTGTTGGGAGGAGCATCAACTGGGGGCATGCAGAGTGTTTTCCTCTACACAAAATCATTGCCCTATGTGGATGCGGCAAATATCGGCGTTATGGGTCATTCATTAGGTTCCATCCTGACCCAAATCCTCGGAACGATCAATCCAGATATTAAAGCGTTAAACCCACAATGCGGTTATGCAGGTTCGCCTGATTTGAAGAACTTGTTATTGACCCAGGCCAAATACGATGAATTCAGTATTTTCCGCGAGGGATTATTGACGGTTGACAGTCTGCCCACCAATGCCGCGCGTATTGCGGCGATGGGTTTAGCTGCTGATAGCGTCGACTGGGATACCACTTACGGCAGCTTTGAAGATGGCACTGCACGTCGTATTGCATTAATACCAATGGAACATCACTTCCTTCCCCTGAATCAAAAAGCAGTCGCAGAAGGTGTCGCTTGGATGGAAGAAGCCTTAAAAGGTGGAGTTTCTGGTCTGGATCCAAATAACCAGGTCTTCTGGTGGAAAGAAATCTTTGGTCTGATTACTTTACTCACCGCAATCTTCTTGCTAATCCCATTAACCAACTTGCTGTTGGCTTCAAAATTCTTTGCACCGGTCGCCCAACCCATGCCTACCCGTCATGTGGCTAAAAAAGGGAATTGGTGGCTGTTTGCGACCATTAACATGCTAATCGGCGGAATCACTTATCCGATTTTCACCCAATGGAGTGCATTAAGCGACAAATATGAAGCCATTTTCCCCTGGCTTAAATTGAGTGTTGGTAATGGCGTTTTCGTCTGGCTCCTGGTGAACGCTGTGATTTGCGCCATTTTGTTCACAATCTGGTACCGTGGTGCACAAAAGAAACAAAATATAACCATGTATGATATGGGTGTCTCGTTCGATCAAGAAAAAACAGTTCTGGATTGGAAAGTGATCGGAAAGACAGCTTTATTGGGATTCATCCTGTTCATGACCTTATACCTGTTGGAAGGCTTCTTCCAGGTCATGCTTGGACAAGAATTCCGTTTTGTCTGGCCATATATGCGCCAGTTCGCAAATGCAGAACGTGTTGGGTTGTTCTTCCTCTACATGATCCCCGCATTGCTCTTCTTCCTGATCAATGGTGGTTTGTTCCTGTTTGGTCAGATCCACCAAAAAGAAGCATCCTCACCCGCCAAGACACAATGGCTTTGGTGGATCAAGGTTTGCTATGCTTTCTTGGGTGGCTTGTTAATTATCTGGTTGATCCAATACGTTCCCTGGTATTTGTTCAATGCAGGCCCAGGTTTTGAATTAATGGGAATGCCTCAATTTAGCGCCCTCTGGCCGCTCATGTTACAGGTATACATCCCCGAATTTATGATCTTGCTATTCCTTCACGTTTGGTTCTATCGTCGCACAGGCAAAATCTACCTGGGTGCCCTTGTAGTTGCCAGTCTGATGATCTGGTTCCTGGCTGCCGGCACCGTGGTTTCTCTCTAGTTATTGAACTTGCTTTTCACCCCGCCTTGAAATTTTAGGCGGGGTTTTTTATTTACCCTACCTGTGAACTCATGTTACTTATCTCTGCTGGTTATGGATAAAAAATTATCAACATCCATAATAAATTTCACGGTGCCATTCTCAATTTGCCTGGTTAATGCTTCCAAATCATCAAAATTGGGGCTCTCGACCAAAACATGCTCGATGATCGCATCAGCGCCCTGTGTTGTGGTGACGGTCTT
>PNNU01000093.1 GCA_013824385.1 Anaerolinea sp. | reverse complement strand
CCGCGGTATTAACCGGTTTATTCCTGGTCAGTAGATTGCAATCAGGCGCCCCCTGGGTTGGACCTGACGGACTATATGACCTTGAATCCATCGCAACTTCAGTGGTTGGTGGAACTGCATTAGCTGGCGGCAAAGGCGGCGTGTGGGGCACCCTTGCAGGCGTCTTAATCTTCGGAGTTCTCGATACAGTCTTCAATCAATTAGGCATGAATCCATACTTAAAGACTGTTCTTCGTGGTGCCATTATTGTTTTGGCAGTTGCAAGTTACACATACCGCTCCAAAAAAGAAGCGGCATAAGGAGAGCATCGAATGACGACTACCACTTTGAAACAACCTTCAAAGTTCCTGCAAATCGTAAAAGCGATTTGGAATGGCATCAAGCGAGTTCCAGCGGTCTATTATATTTTCTTTGGGATCTTTATAACCCTTGGGTTGCTCAGTCCTACATATCAATCTGCCACAGGGATTATGGCTTTCTTACGCCGAACTTCGCCCTTAGCGATTCTAGCAATTGGCGAAATGATAGTGCTTTCCACAGGTGGTTACGATCTATCGATCGGTTCCATTGTTACCATGGTGGTGTTGGGAAGTTCATTGTTGCTTAATAATGATCCAACCATGATGCCTACCGCAATTTGGACAATGTTGGCATTGGGTTTATTGATTGGTTTGATCAATGGATTTGTGGTTAGTTACCTCAAAATTCCGTCATTCATTGCAACACTTGGCATGATGTTATTGGTTAAAGGCGGCGCATTATATTGGGTCGGCGGCGCTCCCCGCGGTTATTTGACCGAAAACTGGCGCGGTTTTGGTCGCGGTTATTTTGAAAATGTTCCCCTGGTTGGCAAATTTCCGTATGCCCTCGCGATTTTACTGATACTTGCTCTTGTTTCCTACTTTATCTACCATCGTTCCAATTTTGGTAAACAAATTCTCGCGATCGGTGACAATGTACGTGCAAGCCAATTATCGGGGGTTCGCGTTCGAATGGTTCGTATGATTGCCTTCGTCATTTCATCATTATTCGCAGTCATTGGCGGAATCATGATTGGTGGATTTGGTGGTGTGAACGTGACCATCGGTGAAGGACTTGAGATGCAGACTATTGCAGCTTGTGTTGTAGGTGGTGTACTTTTGGGCGGCGGTAAGGGTTCGGTTATGAATGTAGTTTTTGGTGCTTTCACAATGGAAGCGATCTTCAACTTACTCAATCTTCTGGGGCTTCCAAAGCCATATAAAGATGCTGTTCAAGGACTCATCATCATTGCTGCCGTGGCTTATGTAGCATTGAGCACACGGAAGAAAAAATAATAATGACTCGCTAAAATCTTAGATTTATTTCTGGTTCAACTAGCGAGAAAAAATTTGAAGGAGGTGATGTTAAGAATAATTGTGAAGTCTAGTACGTGATCGTAGAACATTAAATTCATACGTTTCTAGTACAGGAGGAGTTTCGCACATGAAAAAGAGTTTGTTATTGGTCGTTACAATACTTGTCGTTATGACAATGGCACTTGCTGCCTGCAAGCCCGCCGCTGTTGCAACTGAAGCCCCCGTTGCAGCTACTGAAGCCCCTGTTGCAGCCACTGAAGCCCCCGCCGCTACCGAAGCCCCAGTAGCCGCCAATCCAGGTTTGCAGATGGATACCGCAGCAGTTGCTCCTCAATATTTTAATGATGCTGACTATGCCACATCATTAGAACAGATGAGCCTCTCCCCATTGAATCCAGATGCCCCCATCTACCTTCAATACCTGGTAGACAATGGCACCGACATCAGCAAATACCCTCAATATGCTGATTTTGCCACCAAAGAAGCACCGTACAATATCTGCTTCTCCAATGCCGGTGTGAATAATCCCTGGCGTGTTGTTGGTTATGTTTCAATGCGCGAGCAGGTTGAAGCTCTTCGTGCCGAAGGTTTGGTCAAGAACTTCTATCATCTTGATGCCCAGGGCAACGATGCCAAACAAATCGCTGACATCCAAGATCTCATCAACACTCCTGGAAAATGCGATATCCTGATTGTTGCATCCAATACCAGCGATGCTTTGACCCCGATCGTTGAAAAAGCCTGCGAAGTTATGCCGGTTGTCCAATTTGACCGCTATGCTCAGACAGACTGCCCCGTTGTTTCTGAACGCCCCATCGGCGGCTATGCCTTTGGTATCTCTGGCGCCCAGTTCGTCGTTGACAATCTGCCCGAAGGTGGAAACGTTTTAGCCTTCCGCATTCTGCCGGGTGTCGATGTGCTTGAACAACGTTGGGGTGCTGCTCGCAAGATCTTCGAACAGAATCCTCAACTCAATGTCATCGGTGTTGAATTCGTTGCCTATGATAGCTTCAAAGCCAGCACAGTTGTGACCGACTACATCGCCAAATACGGCACCATTGATGCCGTCTGGATGGATGCTGGTGGTACCGCTGTTGCAATCTTGGAAGCCTTCGAAGATGCCGGTCTGCCCGCCCCGAAAGTTATGGTTGGTGAAGATCAACAAGATTACCTCGAATATTGGAAAGCCAATAGCTTGACTGCTATTGCCCCAACATTCCCAACCTACCAATGGCGTACTGCCGTCTTGGCTTCAGTCATGTTCCTCAAGGGCGAGACTGTACAACATCACTGGGTTCTACCCCAGCCCGAAATCACAGCTGAGAATCTTGATTCCTACATCACCGCTGGAATGCCCCCACTGCACTATGCTCTCTCTGGTGGCGAAGACCTGCCCACATGGCCAGGACCCTGGCAAAATGTCGATGTGAATCAATATAAAGACACCATCGAATAGTTTGAACGTAATAATCAACTGCTAGTCAATGAGCCCGCTCGGTTTTCGGGCGGGCTCATTCTTAAAAGAACTACTTCCATGAAAGGAGTTCGATATCCATGATCGAAATCGGTTTTCATACAGACGCATTTAATAGCAGTTACTGGAATTTTGAACAAGCATTACAATGGGCTCAAAAAAACGACTTACACTGGGTCGAATGTGGCATGATTGATGGAGTGAGCTGGATCCACGGTCTTGGATACCAACCTCACGTTGCCATGTGGGAAGATCCCATGATGTGGCGTGAAAAAGCAGCAAAATATGGATTGCGTTTTTCTCAAATTGATGCAGCTTTTCCGATGTCTCTTCCAGAAGGTGCTTCTTTGGGTGTTGAATATGTGCTGCGCACCATTCGCTGGGCTTACCTGGCTGGTTGTGATCATATAGACACAACGGATGATCGCTTTGCCCCCAAAGGACTGACCAATGATCAAGCGTTAGATATGATGAAACGATCTTATAGTCAGATCATAGAAGTAGCTGAACGTTACAAAATGATCATAGATATCGAACCCCATGGTTTTTACACCACCAAACCCGAGTTCATGGAAAAAATGCTGTCGTTTGTCGATAGTGAGTATCTGCGTATGAACATGGATACTGGCAATACATTTATTGCCGGCCAGGATCCAGTGGCTTTCCTGCAGAAATTCAAGAATAAAGTCAGCCATGTTCATGTTAAGGATGTAAGTGACACACTTGCGGCGTCATTGCGCGGTGAATTGACCGGCATTGCGGTAAGTCAATGTGCCATTGGTGACGGCGTCAATGGTGACAATATCAAGAAATGCTTTGATATCCTTGTCGAAAATAAATTCAATGGCGTCGTTAGCCTTGAATGTGAAGGGCAGGGAGGACCCATGATTGAAAAAAGTCTTGCCTGGGTTCGCAAATTGGTTGATGATGCAAATAAACGAACGGTTTCATGAATCTGATTTTAAATATTATTCTCTGTAACAAGGAGTCTTCAAGATGGGTAAAATCTTTCTGGGTATCAACATGGAATTTGTCAGATCGCATGACAAACCGTTTGATTGGGGGGTCGCCAAGGCAGCCGAAATTGGTTATCAATATGTGGAACCCATGGTCCACTGGGGCAGAGAATTATTAAGTGAAGCAAGATATTTCCACAGCGTCTCCATGTACGATGATCCGCGTTGGGCGCGTGACCTGTGTGATAAACACAATATCAAAATGTCTGGTGTCTCTTCTCACACCCCATTATGTAAACCAGAGATCAGCGTGGAATATTTGAAGCAAGCTATTCGCTGGGCGTCAGATGCTGGTGCTCCGGTCGTCAATACTGATGAAGGCCCCAAACCTGAATGGACCACAAGAGAAATGGATTACACCTTGATGACCTACACTCTCAAGGAAGCTTCCATGGTAGCTGAGCGTTACGGCATCAAGATCGGAATTGAACCGCATCAGCAATATTCAAAATCTCAAGAGGGTCTCGACAGCATTTATGACCTGGTAAAGTCGTCTTCAATCGGCATCAATTATGACACGGGCAACAGTTACCTGGCCGGAACCACTGATACGTATGAATGGTTGACTCATGTAACAGGCCGCCTGGTTCATCTGCACGCCAAAGATATCAGCTTCTCGCAAAGCGGCGAAGAAAAAGGAAAGGTCTCTGGAACACCAGTTGGATGTGCTTGCGGCGATGGCGTGGTGGATTGGAAACGAATGATCGAGATTGCTAAAAAAGCACCCGGAGATATTGTTTTCAGTGTAGAATGTGGAACTGTTCCCGATGCTATTCGCAGTTTTGAACATCTGAGTAAACTTATATAGTTTTATCTTGGGAATGATCAAACGATCATTCCCTTTGCTGCAATTATTTATTTTATTAATCATTAGAACAGTAAGTAAGTTTCATAATTATTGTTGTACAAATTACTAATTTGGAGGAAGAATGAGTGAACCCAAGGTAGTGGTCGTTGGGCTTGGTTTTATGGGGAGAACACATATTCAATCTTTACGGAGATTGGGTGTTGAGGTTTATGGAGTGGCCGGAATAAATGAGAATGAGGCAAAAAAAACTTCTTCTGAGTTGGGTATTCCAAAATGGTATAAGAGTTTTGATGACGTCATTGCCGATGCTGAGGTTCAAGTGGTGCATCTCTGCACACCTAACAATATGCATTTCAGTCAAGCGAAGAAAGCTCTCTTATCAGGAAAACATGTGCTTTGTGAAAAACCTTTAGCCATGACCATGGCTGAATCCGCCGAATTGGCTGAATTGGCAAAAGAAAAAAGGCTCTTCACAGCAGTAAATTATAATTTGCGGTTTTATCCCATTTGCCAGGAAGCCAAGGCACGCATCATTACTGGTGATTTAGGCGAGCCATATCTTATCCATGGGGCATATTTGCAGGATTGGCTCTTTCTTAAGAATGATTGGAATTGGCGTTTGGAGCCCGAGCAGGGCGGCGACTTGCGGGTGGTGGCAGATATCGGCACGCATTGGATGGATTTGGTCACTTATTTGACAGGATTAAGTATTGTTGAAGTGATGGCTGATTTTTCGATTGTCCATAAAACCAGACTTCAACCTGCCGGTGAAGTACAAACTTATTCCGGGAAGCTCGAAGAGAACCGTTCTACTAAAGAAGTCTCCATTCGAACTGAAGATGTAGCTTTGATATTATTCAGATTTAGTAACGGAGCGCTTGGCAATGTCACTCTTTCACAGGTGAGTGCCGGACGCAAGAACCTGTTGTGGTTCGAGATCAGTGGATCAAAATCCTCAATGCGTTGGGAGCAGGAAAACCCCAACGAGCTATGGTTGGGATACCGCGAAGTTCCGAATCAGTTACTCTTAAAAGACCCCTCCCTCTTCCACTCAGAAGCACGCGCGCTGACCGGATTCCCCGGCGGACACGCGGAGGGTTACCCCGATACCTTTGTGCAGGTCTTCAAACAATTCTATGCAGCCATTAAAACAGGCAAAACACCCGCAACTGGCAGGTTCGCCACTTTTGAAGACGGACACCATGAAATGCGTTTATGTGAAGCTATTCGGCGTTCGGTGATTGAAAAGCGCTGGGTTTCCGTTGAAGAGATCGTTATCTAATTCATATTAGTTTCAGGAGATCATTATGCGAATCGGTGTATTCTCGGTCATTTTTCAGCAGCTTCCTTTTGAACAGGCTTTGGATAAAATTCTCTCTTACGGAGCAACCGCAGTGGAAATCGGCACTGGTGGTTTGCCTGGTGCGCACCATTGTGCGCTTGATGAACTGCTTGCTAGCGAAGAGAAACGAAGAGCCTACCTGAAGGCCGTGGAATCACGCGGCATGATCATCAGTGCATTCAGTGCCCATTGGGACCCCATTGGGCCGGATAAGAAAATTGCCGCCGGTTCGGATGAACTCCTTCGCAAATCCATCTGCCTGGCAAAGATGCTGGGTGTGCCTGTAGTCAACGGCATGTCAGGACTGCCTGCGGGTTCTGCCGCGGATACAATGCCAAACTGGGTGACCTGCCCCTGGCCACCGCATTTTGCTGAGATTCTTGACTACCAATGGAACAAGGTGGGCATTCCTTACTGGCAGAAAATTGCCAAATTTGCTGAGGATCACAAAGTTAAGATCGGCATTGAAATGCACCCGGGTATGTTGATCTATAATGTTGAAACCATGCTGCGTATGCGTGAGGCTTGCGGCCCCGCTCTGGGATGTAACTTTGATCCGAGCCACTTGTTCTGGAACGGCGTAGACCCGGTCGCCGCCATCCGCAAATTGGGAGATGTCATCGTGCACGTGCATGGTAAAGATTGCTTTGTGGACCCTTACAATGTTGCGATTAATGGTTGCAATGATCACAAGCCTTATACCGATATTCCGCACCGCTCGTGGACTTTCAGAACCATAGGTTACGGCCACGACCTCAAAGTTTGGAAGGACATTGTTTCTGCACTGCGGATGGTTGGGTATGACCACGCCATTTCACTTGAACATGAAGACGGCATGATGTCTTTTGACGAAGGTGTGAAAAAGGGATTGGACGCATTGAAAGAAGTAGTAACGGTTGAGAGCGCTGGCGAGATGTTCTGGGCGTAATTTTCCAACCCATTATTTCTCAACTATTGTCTGTTTGCAAGAACATTTGACTGAGTAATAGAACCTATCGGCAAATGTTCAATAATCTGAAATTCCATAAAATGATGATGAAATCGTTCCTGAAAAAATCCATGTTCTAATCGAAGCGCAAGTTTCGCAGTTTATTATTGCGGCGATGGATAGTCCCGATTTTGCGCTGTTCGATTTGGCTCCAATAACCGGTATGAGAGTTGGTGAGTTGATGGGGTTGATGAAGAAAGATATTGAACTGGGTGATGGTTATGCAATTATTCGGATAAAGCGACAAGTTCATCGTACACCCGGTATCGGAATGATGTTCAGCCCTGTGAAAACTAAGGTTGGATTACGGACGATTCAAGTTGGAGCCAATACAGCAAGAATTCGACAAGAGCAGGTTACACGATTGGAATTAATGAAAGCATTTGCTGAGAGACGCTGGCAAGAATATTGGCTTATGTTTCCATCATCGATTGGAACACCTTTAGAGATTACTAATCTACGGAGAGAGTTCAATAAGGTGTTAAAGAAAACAGGAGTGCCAAGGATAAGATTCCACGACCTAAGACACACAGCCGCTTCAATTATGCTTTCACATAAAATTCCCGTGGTCATTGTTTCAAAGATACTAGGTCATTCAAAGCTTGTAGGTATTCTCGAACCAGGTTTTGACCTTCAATTTGGGAGGTTGTTTGCTTTACTAGATTTGCCAAGTATTCTTTCATAGATCCTCAAACTTCCTGGTTTCCCTTGAGATTAATCTGACTAATTCTTTGGCTGCATTTAGCATTTTTGGAGTTCCAAATTTCTCAGACTGATTCTCTAATAATTCTAAATTAAGTTGTTCAGTGTTTTGTAATCGCAATTCATTCAAATAGGCAGTTGAGCTACCACCAGATTGCAAATAGATCAGATCAAGCAGCGCTTTCTCGGGACTTGCCACCAAAGCGCTTTGGTCACCCAAATTTGTCATATGATAGCCAAACAGCAAATCTGTTTTAAGGTGTCGAAAATTATAAATTCCTAATGGTGTTTCGAGTCTTTCCGGGCGTCCCGTCGAGACAGAGGTTGTAATGTTCACTACTTCCGGGATTAATCCATAATACGATAATGCTGATTGGAGGCTAACATATGATGCTTTTTGCAGGTAATTTGCGACAAGAAAGGGGTGGGGTTTGATTTTTTGATAAGGGGGTGCGATTGAATACAGTCCCCGCCGTAATTGATAAATACGCCCGCTGTTAACCCATCGACTAAGCTGCAAATGGACAATTTGCGGATTGATATTCCCGGCAAGGAGCAGCGAGGATTCAAAGACTGGGTCGTCACCAATTAACTTTAGTACTGAATTGAATTCCATTGCAATATATTAGCATAAATGATAATATATTGCAATACATCATGCTTACTTCTTACTTATTTTTATATATACCACTAAGCTAGCTGCATCGGTTCGAATTTGAAGAGGTGTTGGCAATTTTACGAATCCGTAATCCTGCGGGATATTCTTCAGTGAATTGGAATTGTAATGCCTTGAAATTTAGATCGAAAATTATTCACGCAATATTTTTATTAAGTTCTACAAAAAAATTCATTTAATAGACAAGTACGATTAATTTCACATCAGATTAATAAATAAAAAAAAATATTATTGTGATAATTATTGCCACTTCACGAAAAAAGTGAAAGGGTGTATTTTTAAAGATCATTGTTAATTAAAGATTCACAAATCTATACTTTTTGGATCAGCCCTATGAAAATATGCAATGCACTTTTATTAACCACCAACCGAGAATTACGGAAAGGGTCCTTATCGATTAACAATGGTGTCATTACCAATGTATACCATGCTGAAGGGCAGATCGAATCGGGAGATATTGATGCAAATGGTTGGATTGCATCTCCGGGTTGGATTGATATTCAGATCAATGGAGGTTTTGGAATTGACCTGACGACAAATCCCGAACTGCTTTGGGAAGTGGCTGCTCAGTTACCAAAATTCGGGATTACCGGTTTTCTCCCAACCATAATCACCTCAGCCCCTGAAACCTATGAAAAGGCAATTTCCATTTATAAAAAAGGGCCTCCCTCTGGCTGGCGAGGAGCTCGACCCTTTGGATGGCATTTTGAGGGACCTTTCTTGAATCCTTCGAAAAAGGGAGCTCATAATTCTTCTTGTTTGCGACAACCTGATGTGAGTTTTGTAAAAAACTGGACAAGAGAAAATGGCGTCATGTTGGTTACCATGGCTCCAGAATTGTCAAGCGCGGAATCAACGGCTGTCAAATTGATCTCAAACAATGTGATTCTCAGTATGGGGCATTCCATGGCAACAGTTGCCGAGACTCAACGGGCAGTGGAGGTAGGTTACACTTCCGCCACTCATTTGTTCAATGCCATGCCTGCGCTTGATCACCGCGCTCCAGGGCTTGCGGGTGAGGTATTGGTGAACAACAAAATAACTGCTGGTTTGATCGCAGATGGGCAGCACGTTCATCCAAATATGGTAAAAGCTGCCTGGCAGTTAAAAATGCCTGGGGAGTTGGCTATGGTCAGTGATGCCGTTGGTGCTTTGGGCATGCCTCCTGGCGTTTACCAACAAGGCGGCATGGAAATTACAGTCACCGAAAACTCGGCAAAACTTAAAGATGGAACCCTTGCTGGTAGTGTTTTGCGCCTCGACCAGGCACTGCGTAATGTAATGGCATACACGGGTTCGTCCATTGAACAAGTGCTGCCAGCACTTGCAGAGAACCAGGCAAGACTGTTAAAGCTTGAAAAGTTAGGATGTATCCTTCCAGGTTACAATGCTGATCTTACTTTT
>PNNU01000092.1 GCA_013824385.1 Anaerolinea sp. | reverse complement strand
ATTGTTGGGATTCGCTGCGATCAGACCGCCCATGGCGCAAAGCCTGGACGGATGGCAACGCATGGGAATTCATCGAAAAGAATTCTGGTATTTTATACGATCCACAGATCGTCGAAAAATTCCGCCAATTGATCGGGCATGGGTTTTCTGCCTACTATTAGCAGCGGATCAAGTAGATGCCTCGATCTCGTCCATCAGAGACACCAGGGATGAAAGATCTGAAATGGCATAATCCGGTTGGATGCTTTCCAATACGTCGTTATTTTCAGGGCGATTCGCTCTTCGGGTAATCCACACTGACTTGACGCCAGAGTTTTGAGCTCCCAATACATCAGCAGGTAAAGTGTCTCCGACCATGATGGCGTTTTCAGGCTTAACGCCCAGTTTTTTCAAGGTTTTTGAAAATATGCGCGGATCAGGTTTGCGAATGCCTTCTTCAGCTGAGATAACCACAATTTCAAAGTATTGACGCAATTGATGATTGTCGATCAGGCGGTTTAGATCAGGGGTGTTCGAGGCATTTGAGATTAACCCCAGACGGTAGCCCTTATTGTGCAAGGTTGTCAGGGTGTCGTGGGTGTCGGGTTCAAGCTTCCACCAAGCTTCGGTATAGCAGTACATGGCTTTTACGGCTTCCTGCAAAATGGGCTCTTTCAAATCATCCACAGAAAAATAATGCAGTGTTTTGAGCAGGTTTTCTTCAACAGGCCTTTCGATTAGATCAACCGCACGATTGCGATAATATTGTGAGATCACTTCGTAAAACTTGTCTGCAAAAGCCTGCCGGTCAATTTGACACCCTGAAGCAATTAAAGAATCAGCCAGTGCCAAGTAAGATTCTTTCATGGCCTGGTGAAAATCGCCCTCGAAATTAATTAAAGTGAATCCGAGATCAAATAAAATAACCGATAATTTCTTTTTACTATTCGATAACACCACAGAATCCCCAAAAAAAATAAATTAGGCTTTATTATGCCATAAATGGATTAACCCAAAATCCTGCTAATAGTAGCGCTCAGGATTATATTGGTTCAAAACTGGTTCGCCGTGAAGATAACGGTTGAGGTTTTCTGCAAACATTTCGCCGGCACGTTCTTTGTAGCGGGGACTGAAGCCTGAAACATGAGGAGTGATAATCAGGTTGGGTGTTTTCCAAAGCGGACTTTCTGCAGGCAATGGCTCCTGAATAAAAACATCCAGAGCTGCGCCGGCAAGTTTGTGCTCGTTCAGCGCGTTCATCAGTGCGGTTTCATCCACTATGCCGCCGCGTGAGACATGAACAAGGAATGCGCCGGTCTTCATGGACTGGATTTCCGCTTCGCCGATCAAGCCGCGAGTTTCAGGAGTGATGGGCAAAGCTACCACTACAAAATCACACAATTTGAGCATTTGTCTGATGGCTTCAACTGGATAGAGCCTGTGGAAGTAATTTCCTTCTGGGTCGCCATGGCCTTCAATGGAATAACCTGCGTCTACCGGTTTCATGGCGTCTTTCTTCACCGCCAGTACTTTTACATTGAAAGGCTGAAGCAAACGGGCGACCTCGCGATTGATGCTGCCATAGCCCACCAGGCCGACGGTGGAATCTGAGAGCTCCACTGGAGTGAACTTATCCCAGCGGTCTTTGGGCCATTCTTTGCGCATCTGATTGGCAAAAAGTTCAGGTGCACGGTGGCTTAGCCCCAGCAGCATCATGAGAATATATTCGGCTTCCTGAATGGCCGATCCGCCGCTCATGGACGAAAAGATCAGGTCGGGTGCTTTAAGCAGGGCAGAATCCTGGATGAAATCTATGCCTGCATAATGGAACTGTATCCATTTGAGGTTGGGGACGAGTTCAGGCGTGGGTAATAACACATCCGTGTAGAGCACTTCGATTTTGTTCCAGGTTTCAACCGGAATTTCATCGACCTGCTGTGCCGGAATCATGGTGACCTTGATGCGCGGTGTCAGACTTCTTAATTTCTGCATCACTCCATCCGGGAAGGGTATGGTGCTCAAAACCTCAATATTCTTTGGAACACTCATTTCAATTCTTTCTCAGGACCCTTTTAAATATATGCCTTCGGGGTCCAGTTCTTCTCGCAACAAGGTTAATTCGGATGATTTTAGCGGTAAAGTAGTCTTAACTGAATCGGCAATTTTGATATCCCAGCCGGTGTTGTCTTTCACCTGTTCGACAGTGCAGCCGGGATGCAGGGCGGTGAGCATCAGTTCGCCATTTTCATCAGGTTCGAGTAAGCCGAGGTTGGTAACGACCACCAACGGGCCGCCTCCGCGGACGCCTGTGGCTTCGCGTTGTTTTCTGCCGCCGAGGAAACCGGCCGAGGTAATGTAATCCACTTTCTCAGGGAAGCGGCGTTTCTGGTGCGGGGTGATGATATAGCAGCTGTTAGCCCATCCGCCCATCTCCTGCGATCCGCCGGAACCCGGCAAGCGGACTTTGGGCTTGGCATAATCGCCGATGACGGTGGCGTTGATATTACCGTAGCGGTCAATCTGGGCGCCGCCGAGAAAGCCGACATCCACGTTGCCGCGCTGCAGATAGAGGGTGAAAATATCGTACATGCCGCACACGGAGCTGGCGCCGCTCACCAGGGTGGGGTCGCCAATCGAAAGCGGCAGTTTGGAAGGCCGTGCGCCGATGACGCCGGCTTCGTAAATCATTTGCAGGTTGGGGGCATGCGTCCGTCTGGCCAGGTTGCAAGCCAGATTGGGCAGGCCGACGCCAACAAAGACCACATCGCCATCAAGCAGCAAGCGGGCGGCGTTGACGCACATTAATTCAGAAGCTGTGTATTGCGCGGTTGTGAGTTGATCCATTATTCTCTCGCTAATAATCGCCGTAATTGACCGGCGCGGCAAACTTGGGTTTGACCGCCAGGCGCGTGTGGGTTTCTGCACCCAGCTTCTGCCAATATTCTTCGGCATCCTTGACGCCGTACACCCACTCATCCAGCCAGGCTTTGACGGCGGCAGGATCTTCGCTGATCTTATCCCAATTGAGATAGAAGGCGTTATCGCGGTCAGAATAGCCCTGGGTGTAGGAGGGGTGTGAGCAGTGAGGCACCAGGCAAACAGCTTTGACGATCAACTCGGGGATGAGGGTGCGATTGGGGTCAGAACGGATGATCTCTTCATCCACGATCTCTTCGGCGGTGATGATCACGTTCTTTGAGGCAAAGGCGACTTCTTTTTGCTCGCCGATGATGCCCCAAATGTGAGCGTTGCCGTTCTTATCCGCGCGCTGCACGTGGATGATGCCCACGTCAGGTGTGAGAGGCGGCACGGTGATGACTTCGCGGCCGGTGTAGGGGTCTTTCACGCGCCGGTAGTTGGGATTGTTCTTTTCGAGATCCGGGGCGGCAGTCTGGTTCATGGGGGCGAAGGGTAGTCCGGCAGCACCGGCTTGCAGGCGGGCGATCATGCCAAAATGGGAGTATTCCTCCCACTCCAGTTTGCCTGACTCAAGCTGTTCGCGGACGATGCGAAGGGAGCCCACACCAGGGTTGCCGATGTAAGAAAAGATCAGTTTTTTGGCGACCCCTGCCGCTACCATCTGATCGTAGATCAGGTCGGGCGTGGCTCGCGCCAGGGTCAGATCGCGCCGACCCTGGCGAATGATTTCGTGTCCCGCTGCGAAGGGGATGAGGTGCGTAAAACCGGCGCAGTAAACGGTATCGCCGTCATGCACATAATTGGAAATGGCTTCTTTCAACGTGCAGAGTTTCGACATAAAAACTCCCGGCTTTGAATTGGCTAATTTTTCTTGACGCGGACATGGATCTGTTCGCGGGTATAGAGCTGCAGGTAATGCACGCCTCCGGCGTTCTTGCCGGATGAGCCTGAACCCTTCCATCCGCCAAACGGCTGGAAGCCAGGCCAGGCACCGGTTGTGGCGCCCTGGGCGCGATTGGCGTAAGCCACGCCGCATTCAATGTGGTCAAAGAACCAGTCAGCTTCGGCATCGGTGCCGTAGAATCCTCCGGTCAGACCATAATCCACGTCGTTGGCAATGGCCATAGCCTGGTCGAGGCTATCCACTTTGCCGAGGGTGGTGATGGGCACAAACATTTCTTGCTTCCACAGTTTGTGGTCGAAGGGCAGTTCGGCGAGCGTGTTGGCGCAGAAGAAGCCTTTGGCAAATTCGCCCTCAGTGAGGATTTTTCCTCCGGTGAGGATCTTGCCTGAGGCTTTAATTTCGGCTACGAAATCTTGGTAATCTTTGTATGAACTTTTGTTGGCCACCGGTCCATTGTAGACAGTACGCAGGGTGGGGTCGCCGATGACCAGTTTTTCAGCCATTTCAACCAGACGAGCCACCAGTTGATCGTAGACCGGGGCTTCGATGATGACACGTGACGCCGCGGAACATTTTTGTCCTTGCAAGCCGAAGGCCGAGCGGATGATGCCTGTGGCGGCTTGTTCAAGATCGGCATTGCGTGAGACGATGACGGGGTTCTTGCCGCCCAATTCGAGCACGGTGGGGCGCACCCAGCGGCCTGAGCCGAAGTCGGCGTAGATTTTCATACCCACATTGAATGAACCGGTGAAGGTAACGCCGGCTACATCCGGGCTGTCGATGAGTGCCTGACCGATGGAGGAGCCGCCACCGCTGACGAAGTTGACAACGCCTGCGGGGATGCCTGCGTCGCGCAGACAATCAGTGATCAGGCGCGCCGTCCACGGCGTGTCGGTGGCGGGTTTGAGCACCACTGTGTTGCCGGTGACCAAAGCGGCGCCGGTCGGTCCGCCGGTGAGGGCTGCAGGGAAGTTAAAGGGGCTGATGACCAGCCATACGCCGTGAGGGCGCATGACGGAGGTATTGGTGCTGGTGAAACCGGCCAGGGGATCATCGCCCATCCGGGTGGTCAGGCCGTTGGTGGCTTCCATGCGGTCACATGAATAGCGGAAGAGATCAGCAGTTTCGGCAACGTCGCCGAGGGCTTCCATGCGGTTTTTGCCGACTTCGAGGGCTACGACAGCGCCCATCTCGAAGATACGTTCATCCATGAGCGCGGCGGCTTTGCGGACGATGGCGACGCGTTCCTGCCAGGGGGTGCGGCTCCATGCGGGGAAGGCGCGTTTGGCGGCGGCAGTGGCTGCCAAGGCATCTTCTTTGCTGCCTTTTTGGAAAATACCCAACACTTCATCCGTGTTGGCGGGGTTTCGGTCTTCAAATTTTTCTTTGGCAAAGACATCTTTGCCATCAATGAACATGGCATGTTCTTTTCCGAGAGACGCTTTCACTTTTTGTAGGGCAGCATCGAAACGCGTGTGCAGTTCTTCAGGTGGGTTGAACATGGTTGCGTAAGTCAACTTGAACTGATTTTCTGACGACATATTTGCGAATCCTCCGGGGTAAGTTTTGATTAACGCCTTATCGAAAGGCTCATGATCTAGTATAGCGCAGTCCAAGGGGGGCGTCAAAGAGGCGCGCTTCGCGCGCAGTGATTAGTGAGGAGTTGGTAGGGGCGACCGGTTGGTCGCCCGCAAGGAAATCTTAAAACCTTTAACCACGAAACATGCGAAAATTTCTAAATACACTAAAATATTTTTGTTGATTCGTTTTTGTTTCAGAAAAAATGGAACCTCTCTCGCCGTTTTGCGGCTCGGGTGAGCATGGTTTAAGGAGTGGAGAATAGAGAACCGTCAAACCGTGAGCCGAGAACCGACGCCACTCGCCACTTCGTGGCTCGCCCCGAAAATACTGGGGACAGGTGGTGCGCATAAACCGCGGAGCAAAGATTCGTTTTAATAAAAAACAATAAAAATCAATTCGAATTAAACGAACCTAATTGGCCATGGTAAGGGCGCGTTGCTACGCGCCCCCAAGTCGGTTTTACGAGACGGGCAACGCGCCCGAATGGTCGAAAGCGGAAGAGATTTTGGAGGAAGGCGGCGTAAAAGTAATTGTTTTCTTTACGTGAAATTCAAAACAATTCAAAACAATTACCCTTCGCTCACCTCTCGCTTTGCTCGGGTGCTCATAAATCGCGACGACTAAAACGACTCGGCGTTAATTAACAAGCTGTTAAGTTGTGAAAGAACTGACGATGAGGGGAGAGATGGAATTGAAATATTAGAACAATAATTCTAATTTGTCAATAGGGAAAATTGTTGGAGAAGGGCAAATGTATTTATTCAATTCGATATATAATGAAGTTATCTGGGGAGCGATTACTTATTTGTAAAAACTTTTTTGAAGTTTCCATTATTGATTTCAATAATTATGCTTAAATAACAAAAAGTCATTTGGAAAAAAATTTATGAAATCATATCTTTCATTTCAGCGTATTTACAAAGACGAAGATCTATTAGAGTTATTTATTGAAGCTTCGAATGGCAAGTATTCTGGAGCAACTAAGATATATATCGAATCTGATGGTGAAAAGTTAATTACTTTGGGAGAAAACCTGAAGGGTTTTCCAAAAGATATTCGAAGTCAGTTTATTATTGAATTAGGTGTTACTGAAAAAGATAAACAGCTTCAACGTCACATAAAGTTCAACCATGCATACCTTAGAATTATCTTTGGTTGTATTGATAAAGCTGGACACACAACAGCGCAAATTAAAATCCGAGAAGATAGTTGGATTCAGAGGGAATCTGCGCTTGGGGAAGCTTATTTTGAATTATTATTTGAACCATCTCAAGTTGATTTTTTTGCAGATGAACTTGTCAATTTGGGTTTGGGAAAAATTGATACAGCAGTTCTAAATTGTCTAGATTATAGTTCGTAGTGTGCGTCCCCAACGCACCAAATAAAATTCTCCACACAATATTATTATGCCGAGTTATCGCTGTAAAAAAATGTAATTGAGTTTTAGTGTTTTTAAAGATGGAACAAGTGTGGGCAACTCTGAAATAATTATGTTTTATATGCATATTGGAGAGTGATTATTATGGGGAGTCTTGAAATATTATTTCAGGAAATTGAATCATTACATAATTCAGAACCATGTCATGATGAATCAGAAATAGACCATTTTGAAAAACAAATTGGGTACCAATTACCCACAGATTTGAAATTGTTCTATAAAAAGTTCAAAAGTGTGTGCCTTTTCGATAATCAATTTAGTTCAACATATCGGATTGTACCCATAACTGAAATTCACTCAACACGGATTGATATCTACGGAATAGATAAGGATGAATATGGACCTGCAACTTGGTTAACTATTTGTGATGTAATGGATGGTAATTATGTAGGAATTGATATATTGTCAATTGAAGCGGATGAATGCAATTTCATTGACTGCTTTCATGAATCTTTTGCCCAACCGGGAGACAGTAAAATTATCGCCAAATCTTTTACTGAGTTTCTTGATCACGCATTACACAATGGAGAGGATTTGTTTTATCTTCAGACAGGTTTTGTTGGTTATGGAGATGCATTTCCCAAGTCACCAGAGAGTTCAATAAGTAGAATTGAAAACTCAGAGGATTCTCAAAAAGGGTGACTAGTTGAAATACTGATTAAAGAAAATAAGTGGTCATTTTTTTTGCTGATAATGATTATGGTGGAAAAGAAGAATCTCTTATTAGAGCAGAAGGCTTAATAAAAGAAAAAAATGGGCGTTCATGATGTTGTTATAGCTCTTTTATTGGAATAAAGCGTCAAATTGATTTCTGCTCACAAAGAAGGTTGTCCCAATCAGGTAACGATTGTCCGCGGGAGGGGCGGGGTGAGGGCGAGGTTGACTAAGAAAATTGTGAAAATAAGGAAATGAGAAATGGGTCTTAAATTAAGTCATAAAGCTTTGAAGGGTGTCGCACATAATTTTGTTGAATCTTTTACAAGCCTAATGAATTATCGTGATAATGATTATGTCATGGGACACATTGTACATACTTCATGGTTTACTGGGGCAACAGAAATTAAAGTAGATATTCTGAACGGAATATTTCAAGAATCACCCTTATTAACCAATCCAGTAAAAGAATCTATTAAGTGGTACATAAACAATTTCAAAGATTTTGTAAACCGTTCGCAATCAAATATTTCCTTTGTAAAAAAAGCTGAATTATCTATTGTTGTGAAACAGACCAACATAGGGGAACCTAAAAGGTCGGAATTCCAAGCATCCCCATATACATGTAAAATTTTTATTATTGATGATTATGGGAAAGAATATTCTTATGAAAAAAAAGATTGGTGGTATCCAGAAAAAACATCAACAAGTCATGAAAAAAAGTTCTGTTGGAAGACCATTTTCAAAATATTTAAATAAATCAAATTATTGTATCGTTTGAAGCGAGAGCTTAGTAGTTTTGAACATTTTCTCGTAAGAACCTATTCGACTTATGTACAAGGTGCATTAACCTCTGCCATTTGAGTGAGGTGAACAATTTGGGCAGCTTGTGCGTCTCGGACGCACTAAATAGGATTTGATATAGAATTGATCCCATGTCGGATTATCGTATAAGATCATGTTGATCAATGGTGCATCCCCCGGTTTTATCGGGGGATGCACCCTACAATAATTTTATGGAGAAAAAATGTTCAGACCCATGAGACGGAAAAATCAACTTTTGTATGAATCCGAATCGATCGAAATCTTAAAGACCTGCACCTCGGGGGTTTTAGCCGTTGCGGGGGACGATGATTACCCCTACACGGTGCCTTTGAGTTATGTCTATCAAGACGGAAAGTTGTTTTTCCACTGCGCCGCTGAAGGACACAAAATTGACGGTATTAAGAGAAACAACAAGGTGTCGGTTTGCGTGATCAAATCGGATGATGTTATTCAGAAAACCTTCACCACGCATTACAAGAGCGTGATCGTCTTTGGTAAAGCAAGAATTCTGACAGACGAAAATGATAAAAGAGCTGCTCTTGAATACCTGGTTAAGAAATATTCGCCGGATTTCATCCGCGAAGGGCAGGTTGAAATCGAACATGACTTGAAAATTGTGTGTGTGGTGGAAGTTGCCATTGAGCACATGACAGGTAAAGCGGCAATCGAACTGATTGAAAAGTAGACCTTATGAATAACTGAACTTTGAGGTGAGGAAATATGCTCAATGGAGAGATTATTATTCCCAAAGCACTGCATGAACTGCACGGAGAAAAAGCAAGTCTTACAAGTCTGGTATTGGTTTATTTGACAGCGTTGGTGGTTGGTGGAATTACGCTTTGGCAGATCATCCCGTTAGGGCTGCCAGTCTGGAAGGTGATTCTGACGGCGGTTCTGTTTCTGGATATCGGTGGCGGGGCTGCGGCGAACCACACTTCTTCAACCAATCAGTATTATCAAAAGAAAGTGTCACTGAGGCCGATATTTCTAGCGATGCATGTGGTTCATCCGCTTCTACTGATGCTGGTTTTTCCGTACTCCGTCTGGTTTTTACTTTTTGTGATGGCCTATACGCTGGGGTCCGCGTTTGGAGTCAACCTGATCAAAGATCGAGAGCTGCAGCAGACCACTGCCGCTGCGCTGGTTGGGATGGGCGTTTGCTCTGCATTGTTGTTTCCGCTCTCCTTCCCATTCCTTTATGTGTTAGCCCCATTGTTTATGGTGAAATTAATTCTTGGGTTTGCGGTTAGAAGACCGGTTTTTGTGGTTGATTAATTTTCATTTATCAAAATGATGGATCGTCGCTAATATTGGGAAAAATCCATTAGGCGGGCGACCGCATATCACCCTTACCATGCTAGAATGGTTAGCAACACTTGCATTCCCGAAGACCATCGGGAAGATGTAGCAGCAAGATCCAGAACGTGCCAACGCAAAAATTATTCCTTGATGTA